>CAZKEK010000006.1:0-2202 GCA_964551805.1 uncultured Candidatus Peribacteria bacterium | reverse complement strand
AGGTTGGGAGAGTAAGTTTCCGCGAGTGCGGAGATATGATAGCAACAATTAGATTTGTTACTAAGGTTTGTATGTTGTTACCAAAGGTAATGTTCATACATTAGCAAAACTAGCTATTGATGAAATAGTAGTATCACCATTTTGGAATACATCACCATAACCTAGATTATTTATCTTAAATTCTCTAGAGTAAGCATAATTATTAGATACATAAGGAGTATATCCTTCAACTTCTATCAAGAAATGTGCTGTTTGTCCTGCAGATACTGTTTGTGCAGTTGTAAACGTAATTGTCATGTTAGTTGCTGAAGTATAATTATGATTTTGTGTTGAAGTTACTATTGTACCTAATGCTAATGGAGTTCAAGAAACTGTATCTTTGTATACTTTTCCTGTAAGTGTGTCTCCAGTTGCAGAAAGTGCAAAGTTTGATATTGTAGCAGTCAATGTTGCTAGTTTAATATCATTTCCTTGTGCAGTAACACTTAAATCCATAAGTCTTGAATTAGTACTATTTGTATCAGTAAGAGCTATTACTGGCATTCCTCTTACAACAGTATGTTCATATCATACATTAGCTACTGGTGTAAGACTTGTAAGAACAGCACCATTACTTGATGAAACTAATCTTATTCCATCTAATGTTCCAACTTTAGCTGATGAATAACCAGAATACAATGCTAATTTAACTAAATTATTAGCTAAGTCTCCTGTATTCAAAACACCATTTAATCCAGCTTTTACAACCAAAGTTTTAGTTGTTCCAGCAGTAATTGTGTTATCTGTAGGAATATTTTCAAATACCATTGATGAACCTACCATAGTTCCATTTGCAAGTAATTTCTCTGCTCCTCCATCTACATAATATAATTTTGGAGAATTAATTCTATTTGAGAAATCCAATGGTGTTCCTGTAGATGCATTTTTAAAGTAAATGTCTGTCAATAGAAGATCATCATCTTGTGCTTTAACATCTAATCTTCCAAGTTCTACATCATTTGATCCTGCAGTTAACAATGAAGATTGTTTAACTGATGAATTAAGTGCTAATGTAGCGCTTCCTGCTGCAGACATAGTAAATGTTGCAGAATCAACACCATTAATAGACACTGGTTGTCCATTATCATCTGTTGCAGAAAATCCTGTAAGAGTAAGTTTCATTCCACTTCAAGCAGTTATGCTTGATCCAAATGTTCAAACCAATTTGATTTCTGGGTTTGCGTTTTTACTAACAGCTATATTTAAAGAACTAAATGTTGCTTTAGCGCTTCTAAATGTAGCATTTTTAACAGCCACTCCATCAATATATAGTGTAGTAGAAAGTTTATCATTAAATGCTGCAGCTTGAGCAGAACCATCAAACTCAAAGGAATTTACAGTAGTGTTTACAGTATTTGTAGATACTAATTTACCTACGAATAAAGTTACATTACTTGCTCATTGAATGATGTTTTTATCAGACAAACCATCTGTTCTAGATGCAGTAACATTATTTGAACTAATAGTAACTGTAGAACTTGTAATAGAACCAACACCAATAGCTGTAGATTGAGAACCTCCTACGTATTGTGGGCTAGTAAATTTATCTAAAGTAAGGTCATTAAATGAAATATTTCCTCCTGTAGCATTAGATTTTATATTTGCTAAAATCTGAACAGAAGTTGTTCATTTATTTAAAGTCCAATTACCATAAAATGTAAGTGCTTGAGCACTTGTAGTATTTGCTGGGATTACAGTAGATGTTGTGTTTCCTATTTTCAATGTTAATTTACTAACTGATGCCAATTGTGAAATTGTACCTGTTATTACTAAATCTCACATTGTAATTTGATCTTTAACTGAGATTGTTCCTTTTAACACAACAACATCATTAGTTGCAGGAGCTGCTGTTAAAGCAGATTGTAAAGAAGAATCTCTTGTTAACACAATATCTCCTCCATTAATACTATATGTTCCAAGTGGATTTGGTAATGAAGTAAGTGTTGTTCTAAAGTCTGTAGATGATTCTACAGCATTAATATCTTCTGTATTTTTTACATAGAAGTTATATGTATCTGTTGATGTTTCTGCATTAGTTACATCTCCTCTAATGTAGTATGTTACAGTTTGACTTGAAGTTAATGTATCATTCAATGTAAATGTTATTTTTCTTCCATTAATAGCTACATTTGAAGAAACTTTTGTAGCATTTCTATATAGATT
>CAZKEK010000005.1:0-18974 GCA_964551805.1 uncultured Candidatus Peribacteria bacterium | reverse complement strand
AAAATATTCAAATCACTTTACGCAAATTTCCAGGTATCGGAGACAAAAAAATCGCTGAAATGGTAAAGGGAGTAGAGGAGTCAAAACACAAAGCATTACGAAGATTGCTTAATTGAGTCGGTATTCCACACGTAGGAAAAAAGATGGCACAAGACTTAACAAACACAATGATAAATGATAAATGAGAAATGATAGATTTATTATCCAATGAAGAATTTCTTCGCTGAATTTACTGAATTTGAGAAAAAAGCGTAGAAACTATTACTACATTTTTTAGCGACAAAAAAAACTTAGACATACTCGAACAATTAAAAAATTATGGAGTAAATATGGATCCACAAAAATATAACGATCTCATCAAAGCAAGTGAAGCAAAAGGCAGTTTTTCTATTACCGGAGCATTCCCTATTCCAAGAGAAAAAATCACTGAATATTTCCAACAGCAAGGCTACCTTTTCAACGAATCACCTACCAAAACGACAGATTTTATGCTTATCGGTGACAAAGCTGGAAGCAAAAAAACCAAAGCAGAGGAGTTATGAATTACCATTTATGAATGACGAGAAATTATTATACAGCAATTTTCATTTCTTAAAGATATACAGACAGAATCAAACAAACCAAAGATACAAAGTTTATTTTAAACCGTTCTAGAGTCATTCCCTTCACTACGTCATTCCTTTTTACTTCACTACGTCATTCCCGCGAAAGCGGGAATCCAATTGGCTATTTAGCAAGATGGATTCCCAATCAAGTTGGGAATGACGTACATACGGGAGTTGGGAATGAGATAATAAAATATATATATTCTTTAGTTATGTTTATATAGTCTAATGATTAACAAACTTACCTTCGCGTTTCTCAACGCCGTCAAAGAAAACAATAATCTAGAATGGATGAATAAAAATAGAGATTTCTATTATATGGAAAGAGACAATTTTTTTGAATTTGCAAAACAGCTTATCGAAGCTACACAAAAGATAGATAAGAGTATTGGTGAATTGTGAGTCAAAGATTGCACCTTCCGTTTCAACAAAGATATTCGTTTCACCAAAGACAAATCTCCCTACAAGACAAATTTCTGAGTAATCATCCGTGAAGAAGGGAAACACGGAAACGGAGCAGGATATTACGTCCATATAGAGCCAGGAGAATGTTTTATTTGAGGAGGAATGTATATGCCACCAGCACCAACCTTACAAAGAATAAGAACCCATATAGCCAAAAATTATAAACAATTAGAAAAAATAATCAGCACGCCAGCATTCAAAAAAACCTTTGGTTCACTCCAATGAGACACCTTACAAAAAGTACCAAGATGATTTGATAAAGACCATAAAGCAGGAGAATTTTTGAAAATGAAATGATTTTTTGTGGGACACAATATAGCAGACAAAAAAGTACTTGAAGCTGATTTTATTGCGTATTGTATTTCCATTTTCAAGGTAATGAAGCCTCTCAACGACTTTTTAAACCATTGAATTATCTAAAGATATCACTATAAGAACTATCCAAAACAAAAAAAAACAATAGACAATGAAAGAAAAAACAAAACAAAGAAAAAAAAACATAACAGTATATGTAGTATGTTTACTAGTATCTATCACGATGTGGATAGGATTAAAATACAACCTATATATAGAAGAAAAAATACAAATCAAAAAAATTTGTCAAATAGAAAAACAGGCAAAAGAAAGCCAAAAAAAAGAAGAAACCCCAGAAGAAAAAAAAACAAAAAAAATACCTATTACAAAAAAAGAAGAAAAAAAAGTACCAGACAATATCTTGCCTGATACTATAGAAAAAAAAGATACATTAATTAGGACTACTGAATCGCAGTAGTTTTTTTTATTTTATAATATACTGAGAAAGTAGTTGGAGAATTGCTGGGTTTGCTCAATGTTGTCCATCAAAAGCTTGAGTTCCATCTTTACCACACAAATAGGTAATTTTATCTGCTCATCATGGATGTTTATTGATGTATGGAGTCAAATTATAGGTGTTTCCATTTATAGATACTCGACAATCAGATGAAGTAGCATGTTGAGTAACATCTTGGACAACAGGAGATACGGTTGATGGTGCAGCGGTAGTTCATGAAACAGCAGCAGGAACAACTATAGGAGTGGAAGAAGTTCCACAACCTGCGAACATTCACAAAGAAACCATACCCAACAAAAAAACAAAAAAAGATTTCATAATATATAATTTAATGAGATAAAAATACATGAATACTATCAAAGATTTCGCCAAATTTATCTTGCAAAGCTAATTTTTCAGCTTGAGAAAATGTTCCCAATACATAATCAACAACCTGAGCTTTGTCAGCAGGCCTATCTACACCGATTCTCAACCTATAAAAACCTGCCCCGTCTTTAGCGGGATCTTTGGTTCAGAGTTTTTCTATAATACTTTTTAGTCAGTTATGACCAGCACTACTTCATCACAATTTCATTTGAATTTTACCTACCGGCAAATCAATTTCATCATGGATGACTAAAATATCTTTTGGCGCTATTTTATAAAAATTTGCTACAGCAGCTACAGCTCATCATGAACGATTCATAAATTCCATAGGCTTCAAAAAAATTACTTTCTGACCATCAATCACGGTTTCCAAAATTTCACCACCCATTTTCCCACTTTTCCACCCTTCCATTTTTCCATATTCTACAAAATCATCCACAATCATAAATCAGATATTGTGTCTTGTTTTAGCATATTCAGCTCATGGGTTTCATAACCCTACAATTAATTTCATGATAAAAAACAATGCTAAATATTTAATGAAAGACTTGTCTTAGTATGTACTATCGTAATATACAATAGCCCATAAAAAAAACAAAACATTCACTATTAGTTGTTAGTTATTCACTGTTAGTTAATTTCTAATCTGGTTTGTCTTGCATTTCAAAGAATTCTATAACATCTCAGATTTCTATTTTTTTAGCAGTAATAACTTTTACTCCACATTCATCACCTTCACCAATTTCTTTTACCTCATCTTTATTTCTATGGAGAGAAACAACATGTCATGCACAGAAAATCTCATCATTTCTTATCACATTAAATTTTGGTTTACCATGAAGTTTTCCAAAAATAACTTTTCCTCATATAGTCATGTCTTTGTTTTTGGTAAAGAAGACACCAAGAACCTCCAATTTGGCAAACATAACTTCATGTTGTTCTATTTCTACCATACCAAGAAGAAGTTTATCAAGATAATCCGTAAGTTCATAAATGATATCAAAACTCTTCATTTCTATTTTCAAAGAATCAGCCTTTTTTTTGAGAAGCGCATTCATAGAAATATTAAATCACAAAAGCAATGCTCCTGATGCATGAGCAAGTGAAAGATCAGAATCAGTAAAATGCCCTACATTTGCATGGATGATTTTTATCATTACATTTTTTGGTAATTGTATTCCATTTACTGCTTGTTGCAAAGCTTCCAAACTACTTGATCCATCAGATTTTAGAATAAGTTTAAGCGTAGCTCCAACACCACCAGATTGTACCTGAGAAATAAATTGTCTTACCGCAGAATCTGAAACTTCAGTAGTTACTTGAGCCTGAATAAGCATAATCTTTTCTTGAGCTTCTTTTTCATTTTTTACTACTTCTACGATACGTCCTGGTTCTGGCAATTCAGTAATACCAAGCACTTGTATAGGTTCTCATCATGTTGCAGTAGTGATATTTTCTCATTTTCGATTTTGCATTCTTCTAATCTTTCCTGTGGTATTGTAAGCCACAACGATATCTCAAATTTTAAGCACTCAAGTCATAACAATCATAGTAGAAACCACTCATTGTTTAGGATCTTTGTGAGCATCGACAATAACAGCTACCGCAGATCTTTTTGGATTATATTTCAAATCAAGAATTTCTGATTGAAGAAGTATTGCCTCCAACAATTCTGGTATTCCTTGTCCAGTTTTTGATGAAATCCCTATCATAGGTACATCTCATCACCAATCTTCTGGAGTAAGTCAATGTTTTGCAAGATCTTGTTTGATATTTTCGATATTTTTACCTGGTTTATCTATTTTAGTAATAGCTACAATAATAGGTACACCAGCTTCTTTAGCATGTCAAATAGATTCTACCGTCTGTGGCATTACACTATCATCAGCAGCCACAACAATAACTGCAATATTAGTTAGTTTAGCTCATCTAGCCCTTAAACTAGTAAACAACTCATGTCCTGGAGTATCAATAAAACAAATTTTTTGTTTGTTATATTCTACCACAGAAGCTCAAATAGACTGAGTAATTCATCCAGCTTCACCATCAACTACAACAGTCTTTCTCAAATAATCAAGTAATGATGTCTTTCCATGATCTACATGTCACATAATAGTAACAATAGGTGGTCTAGGCAAAAGATGTTCTGCATCTTTATCCATATCCAAAATAGCTTGCAAATCTCAGCTCATAAATGTTTGTACATCTACTTTATTATCATGTTTCTTAACAATAATATTAAATTCACTAGCAATTAATGCAGCAGTATCAAAGTCTAATGAAGCCGTGATAGAAGTCATTATTTTATTCTGGATCAATTTTTTCATAAGCTCTGGCAAAGGAACTCACATTTTTTCTGAAAACTCTTTGACGGTTATTTTGTCATTGATATATATCTCCATTTTTTTGACAAGATTGGCAGATGTCGTTGCTATTTTTTGCACTTTTGGTGCTACTCTAACAGGTTGCGTAAGCTGTTTAGTTACAGGAGCTTTTGCTTGTTGGAAAGTAGGTCTACCTATAGATCAAGAAGAAGCAAAAGGTCTATGTTGTTGGTTAGCTCTTTGTTGTGGGGTAAGAGGTTTAGATCACTGATATCATGGTCTTGCAGGAAATTGTTTTCCTCCATGCTGAGGCGTAGTATTTCTTGGTTTTGCAGCTGGTCTAGAGACAAAAGAATCATCTTGTCTTCCAATGATATGTACATTGGTTTGTTCAACTTTATCAAAAGAAAATGTTGCACGTCTAGGTTTTTCTAGAACGATACTTTCTTCTTTTTCTTCTTCTATAAGTTTTTCTTCTTCCTTTTGTTTGACGGTTTTTTCTTCTTTTTTAAATCACAATCATGACAAAAAGCCACCTCAACCACCAAAAAATTCATCAGCTTTGAGGACTTTGCTTGTCGCATCGTTTTCTTTATCTATGATAGTTGCTTCTTTTGCTTTTGGAGAAGTTTTAGTTTTCGCTGGAGATTTAGAGACTACTTTTTTAGCTACTGGCTTTGCAGAAGCAGATACTGGCTTTGAAATTGTTTTTGGCATAGAGAAAAAAATAACATAAAAATCTGCAGATGATAGTACAAATATATACATTAATATCAAGACAAAGTAATGAGAACTCCCAACTATGCAATAGTTTGGTTGAATATAGTACTTTTTTCACCTGGAAGGAAAAAAGTAAGTCCATGCCGGCGAGACATTAATCTTTAAAATCCCTATGTAAAAATATACACGAAAATTTGCTTTTTTTGCATTTCTAGATATACTTATAGAGCAAAAAAATATTTATTTTTTTTCACTATCTAGTATGTTTAGAACACACAAAATCACTAGTACCAGCATATCTATAAAAAATCTAGTTCTATTGTTTTTTACGATAGTATTTTGATTTGCTTCCGTTATTACCTTAGCGGATATAGAAATAGCATCAGACATCAACAATGCTCGACAAACTATAGCAAAAACAACGATTACTTCCGATGGTACAGATAGTGGAATAAGAGAAATGGAAATTTCATCATGAGGAATATTTATCAATCCTGCCATTATACAAGAACAGCAAGCTTTTTCATGAAAGGTTTTGGGAATAGATTCTCTAGGAAATCTCGTATACGTAACCAGTCAAAATCTTATTGTTTCCTGAGCCAATGGAGGAGGGGACACATGGACACTTAGTGGTGATGATGTATATAGAGCCACAGGAAATGTAGGGATTGGAACAAACAACCCAACAGACAAACTCCATGTGGTAAATTCATGATCTACTGACGTCTATATTGAAGAAAAAGCACCATGAATGGCAGCCAATCTCAATTTAAAAAACCCAATAAGATCACGAGCAATCTGATGAGATTCCGATCCTGATATGTTTTATGTGGGATTAACCAATTCAAGTATATATTTTGCTATCACTTCAGGAGGAAATGTTGGTATCGGAACGACACAACCAAAAGCGAATCTCCAAGTAGTAGGAAATTTTATAGCTGGATGAACAAATAGCAATATTTCATGAAATAATTCTAGTATAGCTGGAGGAAACGATAATAATATAATAGGAATATGATCATTTATCTGATGAGGAAAAGACAATAATATACAATGAGATTATAATTTTATATGAATGTGATGAATTGGTGAAATGGCAGGACAATGAAACATCATTTCATGATCAAATTATAGTGCAATAGTAGGGTGAATAAAAAATCAGATATTATCTTTAAGTAATTATTCATTCATCCCATGAGGAAAAAGCAATATAATTTCTGGAGCAAACTATAGTTTTGCTTGATGAGAATATTCCAGAGCATTACATAACAATGCTTTTGTACGAAATACCAAAGGGACTAATTTTGACTCCACACAACCATGACAATTTCTTATCAATGCTCCTTATACAAAAGGAGTAGGAGGAGGAGTGGGTATCAACACCAACAATCCACAATATGCATTAGATGTTAGCGGAGATATAAATGGACAAAAAATATATTGAGATAGCTTAGATATAAGTTGATGATTTTTTGGATGAGATGTCATACGCTTAAACTCATCTACAGGAAAATTATGTTATCCAAATACTGCAGGAACAATTATCTATGAATCATGATCGTTTTATTGATGTAATGGTTCTATTCGAAAAAAACTAGATAACTAACAAAAAATAATATATAGAATAAATCACAATAAAATCATTTTTTTTGATTGACTTTTTCTAGTAAATAACTATATTAATTAAAATTAAAACAAAAATAAAAAATCGATCTAAAAAAACAAAAGTATGAAAAAACAAAAATTATTTTTATCTATGATGACAATAATCATCATCATTAGTAGCTCAACAAAATTATTAGCTACGAGACACCATTATTATTTAAATAATACAAGTAGTACAGAAACATTTAATGTTTGTAATATAACAGGTAATGATTCTGCTATACTACACATACCTAGTATAGCTTTAACCAACAAAGTTTGGTTTAATGAATTAGGTAATCCTATGGTAGGAGATTCTATGA
Source organism: uncultured Candidatus Peribacteria bacterium (assembly GCA_964551805.1). Taxonomy (GTDB): domain Bacteria; phylum Patescibacteriota; class Gracilibacteria; order Absconditabacterales; family Absconditicoccaceae; genus CAJBLF01. The sequence continues at coordinate 11,716 of CAZKEK010000005.1, read as the reverse complement.
TTATTACTTCTATTCATGCGGGAAATTGGTCTTTTAGTTCAAACGAAATTGAAAAAAACTTGTACATCTATTTCAGTACAAGCGTACCTTACAAACCAGAATGTATGTCTCATGACACACTATTTTGCAATCCAGGATTCAACTACGAATTGAATGCCCAAAATCCAGGATGCTCATATTTATGGGACAATGGATCTACAAGTCAAACAAGAAGCATAACTACAGCGGATACTTGTTGGCTAGAAATCACTAATGGATGTGGCATTCGAAGAGATTCGATAAAAGCCATATATTACAATCCAAATTTACCTCATTTAGGTAATGATACAACGTTTTGTTATGGAAATAATATTTTATTAAATCCTCATAACACAAACATACTATCATATTACTGGTCTACAGGAGAAAATACACCTACTTTAAGCGTAGACACTACGGGTGAATATTGGATATATACACAAGATGTTAATGGATGTCTTGGACGTGATACCATTCACATAACAGTAAATGAAACCCCAACTCAGGGAATAAAATTAGCAACCATAAATACCGACGAAACAAGTCCAAATTATGGAAACAACAAAATTACCTGGGATATTGAGCCTACATTTAATACTACTGCTACTATCATTTATAGAGAATCAGGGACAGACAATTACATTCCGATTGACACCGTAGGTTATACTACAAGTGAATGGAGCGATAATGTAAATTCGAATAACCATTCATGGAAGTATAAAATAGCATTAATTGGACCACAATGTGGTGAAGGTAATCTATCTGAATCAGTACAAACAATCCATTGTTGGGTTTCTGAATTCAATGGGACCTACACAATACAGTGGGATCCTTACTCAATTGGAGCAAAATCCAACTCTGTAAACTGGTACAAAGTATTGTCTGGAAATCAACTCAATGGATTGACCATAAGAGATTCTGTTTCTGGGAACTTAACATCGTTAAGCTTACCCAACACAACAGACTCAATATTTCTAATTGGTGCTGAATTAATTGGTGGAAAAGGATTTACTGGATTAGCGCTATCAAATAAAACGCACAATCCAACAACAATAACCAATATTCATTCACCTATAGAAATTCCATTTTCAATCTATCCAAATCCAGCTAAAGAACTGATAAACATAAACATTAATCTCAAAAGCTTCCAAGTAGAAATATCGAACATGTTCGGTCAGGTACTCTTGACTGAACAAAATACGAAAGTATTAAATGTAGATAATCTCGCACAAGGAATATATATAATTAGCATAAAAGCTAATAATATAAAAACCAATAAAATGTTTATCAAAAATTAAACAACAACATTGTATCAAAGTCTTCTAGTTATTAGCTAGGAGACTTTTTTTTGTTTGATTCGCCTTTAGTTCAACCAATTAGCTCACTATCATTCGTGTATATGTATTGAAAGCAATTAAATTACGACCAAAGGTTGTATTACAGACGAAGTATCAGTACGCCAACAGAGCAATTTTGTGGTTGAAATCGAAGCAATTTTCCGTACATAGGAGTCAGTAATTTTTTTTATATATATTCAAACATTCTTATGGAAAAGAAAGTAACCAAAGGAACGCACGCAAACTATGACATTCAACTTATTATTACGGAAAAAGAATATGCAGATGCAAAAGCGAGTATGCTCAAAGAATTTCAAAAAGATTATGAAGCACCTGGATTTAGAAAAGGAGCAGCACCACTTGATATGGTAGAAAAAAACGTAAAACCAGAACATATCGATATGGGAGCATATGAAAAACTTATCAATACAGGACTCCAAGAAATCCTCAAAGAACAACCAGAACTTAAACTTATTGGAGAACCTTATGATTTCAAACAAGAGAAAAAAGACGGAAATACCATTATTGATCTCAAATTAGATATTTTTCCTGAAATAGAAGTACTCAACAACGACCGAGAAAAACAATCTTGCACACCTATCGACAATACTGCTACAGCAGAAGAAATCGAAGGAACATTACTCAATATCAAAAAACAATATGCTGATTACCAAGACACGGACACAATCCAACTCGATACTATCTCCAAAATTGCGCTCGAATACCTCGACAAAGAAGGAAATGTTGTACATACCGGACATACATATATTGGAGAACAAGAATTTGCTGAAGATCCTTTTTTCCCAAAAACATTTATTGACAAGAAAAAAGATGAAAGTATAGAATTGTCACACGATGAAAAGAAATTGCCTGCTATACTTCACAACAAAAAAACTGATATTACTCCAGCAAAAATTAAACTTACCATAAAAGATATCAAAAAAATAGTACTTCCAGAAATGAATCCAGAAATGCTCAAAAAACTTTTGGGAGATGATACCAAAATGGAGACAGAAGCAGATCTTGTTGCTCATATTACAGAATCTATCGAGCACCAAAAATACGATCAAGAACTTATCAAAAAAATAGAAGAAATACTCCAAAACTTAAGAAACAAATCTATGAAAGTAATTATCCCACAAACATTGATCAATGAAGAGTTAAAAACAAGAATGCAAAGTTTAGAACAAAGGTTGGGAGGAAAAGAAAAAATGCAAACATATTTCAAAAATATGGGAGATGAAAAAGCACAAGCATTTTTTGCTGATATTACCAAAGCTGCAGAAGAAAGTCTTGAAAAATTCTTTATTTTGCAAAAATTCACCCAATTACTCAATCTCGATGTAGATCGAAATCACACTGATCATTTGGATATAGAACAAAAACTTTACGATAAACTCGTAAAAAATGACGGAACAGAAAACAAAACCAAAAAACCACACAGCCACTAAAAAATTAGTGAATAGTGAAAAGTATTAATATTATTTTTAATAAATAGTTTCCATCATTTTTCACTTTTAGTTTTTCACTTTTAGCTATTAGGTAAAATTATGTTCAGATTTATTCGAGATCTTATTATTTACCCCTTCGACCCGAACAAGGAAACAAATAAATTTGCCAATTTTCTCAAAATGCTATTCAAAGATTTTCCGGCATTTCTTCGAGTACAACCTAGCATAAGAAAGATACTCGTATTCCCTTTTTTGGCTTTGTACTACGTTTTTAGAAGCAAAAAACAGCAAAACAACAGACCAACACAATAAAATATATACAAAAAAACGTCCGCAATTCGCAGACGTTTTTTCTTGTAAAGAAAGTATGGTTAGTCTAACACAGCTTCATCATAATTTTCTGTAAGATAATTTCTTGTTTTTTTAAGAATAAGTTTTACTTTGTCTGAATCAGCGAGATCTGTTTTTGATATTTGTATTTTTGTACTAATATAACGATTATATCCATATTCTTTTAGCTTTCTGAGGAACATAGGAAGCTTTAAAACACCTTCACCAGGCAAGATATGACCTTCTCAGACCCTACTTTTATCAGAAAAATATACAACGGAAAGGTAAGGAAGAAAATCTTTCATCTTTCTCAAAAAATCACTTTCAAAAGAATCAGAATCAAGATTTGAAACATCCAATCCTATATAACATAGATATTTTTTTACAATTTCTACCATATTACTAAAACGATATTTTGGTATTGGCAAAGCAAATACACTAGAATCTTCAGGATTGATGATAGTAAAATGAATAGCTTTATGTTCACTTCTTCGTTTTAAAATATTGTCAGTAATAAAGCTAAACGCTTTAAAATTGAAAAATTTAGGCGCATTGATAGCAATAGTATCAGCACCAAGCTCATAACAAAGATCTATAGCTCTATGAATTTCTTTGTCATTGAGCGTATCAGAAGTTTGGATAACTCTAATAGGAAGCTGATAATTAGCTGAAAGCTTTTTGACATAATCTATTTTTCGAGAATCAAAGTTTTTCCAAATAGCAAGATCTATTCCATCAAATCATGCTTCTTTTACCAATTCAAAAACCAAATCCAATCCATACCCAGAAAGAGAATCTGTACTAAATAAGCATTCAGTTTTTTTTATTTCTTTTTGAACAGTAGAAGCTTTTTCTCATTCACTATCAAAAAAGAAATCCTTTTTAATAGATCAAAGTGATGAGTTCTCCATTTGTTTTTCTTTTGTGTTTGCCATTGTTTGTAGAGAATAAAGAATATAAACACTTTAGAGTAATATATAAAGTATACTGGTTTTTGTAAAATATGCAAATTTTTTGCCTAAGAATATTGACCAATTATTTGGTAGTTAAGGTAAACAAAAATGCTTTATGATCAGAACCAGGAAGCGTAAGAACTTGCATATAGGGTATATCTAGCGTATTACTAATCCATAAATGGTCAATATGTGCCAAAAACAACGGCAATTCTTTAAATTTCCAAGTAAAAAGAAAGGGAATGCGTTTGGTAACATTTACCAGCGTACCAGAAAATGCTTTATCCAAAAGCGCATAATAACTAGACCAAGGCGTTATATTCATATCTCAAACGACAACGATATTTGGATGTACCTGAAGTGACTCATGGGTAGCAAAATCATGAACAAACGTAGTAATTTGTTTGTTTCTCATAACAAAATGACTTTCTGTATCTGGAGAACTCGTATGCAAAAGATAAAAATAAATTTGTTGATTATTATAGGGAAGCGCAAAATATCCATATCTTCGCATACCTTGAACAAAATCATCAGCTTTATTATCTATCGGATATTTACTAAAGACCATATTACCTACAAATGTCTTGGACCAAGTAATATGATTGACATAAGGATAGTTTTTTTTCAAAAAATCCTTGAGATTGGTATAATGATGATCAGCAAATTCCACAAAAAGAAGTACATCAGGATTTTTTTCAGTAATAAGATGTTCAATCCCTGAATAATCTACATTATCTTTGTGAATATTAGCAAAAAGAACTTGTAATTCGCCAGTATTTTGTTCTTGTACAAATGGTTGTTGAACATAGAAATGATTAAATTTTTGACTATAGACAAAAAATAGTATACAGAATACCAAAAACGAAAATCCTCGAAAATAACGGTAGGCAGGAAAACGATATCCTGGCTTCATCTTCTTTTTAAAAAACAAAAAACTCATAACCACACAACCACCGCTAATAGCAACAATATATGGCAAAAAACTTATCATAAGTTCGGCAGCATAATTTCCTGGAAAAAAGAAAGGAAACAGCAAAACAAGAAAAAGAACAAAGACAAAAATAATCATACAATAGAAGCAAAAGAATAAACAAAGAAAAGATACAAAAAAGGGGAGTATATGCAAACAAAAAAAAGATGCTGTTTAAAACAACAACATCTTTTACAAGATTAAATTCTTAATCAAGAATAGTTTCTGACTTTTCTACTGGCCAAGCCTCTCTCATGCCAAATTTGGTTTTTTTTGTCGGAAGATTATTTTCTTCTTCACGGTCACTTTCTTTTTTTTCTTCTGCAATTTCACCAAAAGTTTCCTCTTGAACATCATCGCGACAACACCTTTTATCCGTGAAGTCTTTCCACGGATTCGTAGTTTTGTCATAAGCTTTATCTTCCCACGAGACTGAAGCCAAAACTTCTTCATCATTTTCTATCTCTTGTATCAATAAGAGATATCTCCCATCAGAAGATTTTGTTATAAAATAATTACTTTCTCTAGATAATAAAGACCGATTGGATCCATGAAAGAATCCACCAATAGAGAACATCCTTTCCATAACAGAAAAAGGTATTTTGTACTTTGGATAACTCATTTTTTTCTTTTTCGTTACTACTATTTTTGTTTTAGAAAACATACCATAACCTTTTTTGCAAAAAAAACAAGATGTTTTGTAATTATTTATTAGTTGCCTTTTTTTATTGACTACCAAGATCAAATAACTACAAAGAAAATCCAAAAGAAATGTATATTTATACCTAAAATACAGCACTATATGAAGTTTCATATTATAGTCTTTGGCTGTCAGATGAATTACGCTGACAGCGCAAGAATACAAGCAATACTGACCAATTGCTGATTTTTTTATACAGAAAATATCAGCGAAGCTGATATCGTTATTTTCCATACCTGTTCTATCAAACAAAAAGCTGAAGACAAAATCACAGGAAAACTCAAAACCATAAGACCAGACCAAAAAGTACGAATTACCTGATGTATGGTCCAACATAACCTCAGAAACGCAAAAATCAATGACACAAAAAATGAAAACCTCAAAATAGGAAATTTTCGCTGATCGTTGGAAACTAAAACACCAAAAATACTTGGAACAACCGCAGAAGAAATCAACGAAAAAAAGCATAAACTCCAAGACAATATTGTCTGAATCAATCACGCATTCAATCCACTATTTCACAATCTTATCCAAAAACGAAAGAATATAGAACTTATGTGGAGAATAGATGATACGGGATTTTTGCCGCTCATTCTCCAAAAAATAGGATACACTATTACCTATGACCAAGAGATCATCAACGAATACGAAAAAATTATTCCAGAAGGAATAAATACATCCATGAATAGTAGCCACAAAAAAACAGCATATATTCCAATTTCTAGCTGATGCAACCAATTTTGTGCATACTGTATTGTTCCCTACGCAAGAGGATTAGAGAAAAACTTTCCTAAAGAACAAATCGTAGAAGAAGCAAAAATTCATATAAAAAATGGCGTAGAAGAAATCGTTCTTCTCGGACAAATAGTCAACAAACATCCAGAATTTCTAGCCATACTCCAAGAAATCCTCAACATACCAGGACTCAAACGATTAAGATATACCTCTCCCTATCCTACCTATTATACAAAAGAATTGCTCGAATTACACGAACAGGAAGAAAAACTTTGTCCACATATCCATATGCCGTTACAATCAGGATCCAATACCATATTAAAGAAAATGTTTAGAGGATATACCGTAGCGCAAGCCAAAGAATTTATTGATAATATCAGAAATCTAAAAAGAAACATAAGCATTACCACAGACATTATCGTCTGATTTTCTGATGAAACAGAAGAAGACTTCCAACAAACACTCGATCTTGTCGAATACGGAAATTTTGATATGGTGTATATAGGAATTTATTCTCTTAGACCAGGTACTTTGGCAGAAAAAAAATATTCTGACAACATATCACGTACCACCAAACGAGACAGACGAAACAGACTCAATCTCATTTTAAAAGACATTTCACGCAAAAACAATGAAAAAGAAGTAGGAAACATCAAAGAAATTCTGGTCAATAAGATAAGCAAATGAGTAATAGAAGGGTACACAGACACTATGAAACAAGTTTTAATTATGAATTTTGAACTCTGAATTTTGAATTCAATAAAAGTAGGGGAGTTTCTTACCGTTAAGATCATAAAAGCTATACCATTTAAGCTGTATGGAGAGATTATATAAAAAATAAGTATTGACTTATTTTACAAAAAAGATATACTTACTTTTAGTAAAAACAAAAAAATAATCTAAAATAAAACGTATGTTAGAAAATTGTATAATCACATCAGGAAGAGCTAATATTCCATTAGCAAGAAAAATCGCAGAACATTGCGGAGTTCCTTACACCGAAATAAATTTCAAAAACTTCGGTGATGGAGATTGGAAACCAAAATTTCCAGAAACAATACGAGGATTAACAGTAATCATTGTACAGCCAACAAATCCTATTGCCGGGAAACATATGGGAGAACACCTGTATGAATTATTGGTAATTAGTGATGCTGCCATGCGAGCTTCTGCCAAAGAAGTGATTGCAGTAATACCGTATTTTGGAGGTGCCCGTCAAGATCGTAAAGACGAGCCAAGAGTCCCTATTACAGCGCGGTTGAATGCTGATTTAATTACCAATGCAGGTATCAAAAAAGTCATTACGCTAGATCTTCATGTAGATCAGATTCAGGGATTTTTTAATATTCCGGTTGATAATCTCTATGGCTCTACATGTTTTGTTCCTATCATCGAACAAATGGCTTTACCAAATTCAGCAGCATCTTCAGCAGATGTTGGAGGTGCACGCCGATCTGAAGCGTATGCTAAGTATTTCGAAATTCCACTTATCATCTGTTACAAAAGTAAGGTAGATGGAATAATAGAAAAACTTATTCCCTTAGGGGATTTACAAGGCAAAAACATATGGCTGTTGGATGATATCGTTGATTCAGCAAAAACCATTACAATAGCAGCAGATGCTATGCTTGAAAGAGGAGCTGCTAGCGTAAGAGCATGTTGTTCGCATGGTGTGTTTTCGGGAAATTCTCAGGAAAGAATAGATAAATCAGGAATCACTGCATTTTATGTTCTCGATACTATTCAATTCGAAAAAAAATCGGAAAAAATACAGATATTGTCTTCAGCTCCTTTATTTGGAGAAGCCATCAAAGAACATATGACTCCTGGAGGTTCTATCAGTAAATTATTCTTCTTCTAAAAGCATGAAAATGCAACAGTATAGGGCTTGCGATATTCCGTAGGCCTTTTTTTATATTGAGAAGCTGAAAATATATTTCACTTGAATCTTTACGATAAATACATATCAATATATGTACATTCCGAATACTTTTTTTTGTTTTTGATTCTTATTTATTATCCATGAACTTTCCAAAACACGTAGCTATTATACCCGACGGAAATAGAACACGAGCAAAACAGCACGATAAAACAGCGGTAGACGCGTATATGACCTCATACGAAAAGGCCGTAGAAATCATAATTCATACCTTTACACAAACGGATGTACAGGTGTTTACGCTTCGAGGATTAAGCACAGAAAACGCGAACAAAAGACCAAAAGAAGAATTCGATTTTCTAATGAATATGTACAAAATCGTAGAAGAAGATCTGGATGAATTTATGGAAAAAGAACAAATAAACTTCAAAGCAATAGGTGATTTACAAGGAATACCAGAAGATTTTAGAGAATACCTCTTAGCAAAAGAGAAAAAAAATACCTATTCTACAGACAAATACTTTGTTTTTGCTATCAATTATGGAGGAAGAGATGAAATTCTCAGAGGAATAAAAAAATTAGCAGAAGAAAAACAAGATATACAACATATCACCGAAAACGATCTCAGCAAAGCATTAGATTTATGAAACATCCCACCAATCGAACTAGTTATTAGAACCAAATGAGATGAAGCACAAAGAACATCAGGCTTTATGTCATGGTGGATAGGATACGCAGAACTCTATTTTACCGCAAAAAAATGTCCAGAATTTGATGTTGAAGAATATAAAAAAGCATTAATCTGGTTCAATACCATAGCAGATCTACGTAATTATGGCAAATAAAGAATAGGTTACAAGTTTAGAAAGTTACAAGTTAAAACGTTAACCTTCCAAACATTTTAACCTTCCAAACATTTTAACTTTTTAATCAAAAGCATCATGAAAATCTCTATTGAAACAGCAAAACTTTTGGACGTTATTGATCTCGGATTGAGATTTGTTTCCAAAAACGCAACATTGCCTATTTTGCAAAATTTCTATTTCAAAGCATCAATCGATTCACTTCTTTTGAGAGCAACAGATATGGAAAAATATATAGAAATAGAAATACCATGTAAAGTAACTATGGAAGGAGCTATTACCGTAAATGCTAGAATGTTTTCCGATATTATCAAAAGTATAGAAGAAAAAGAAGTAGAAATAAGTGTAGATCAAAAATCACAAATCATGACACTCAAATCAGCAAAAGACAATTTTGATATCAATGGTATCGCAGCAAGTGAATATGTAGCATTGCCAGAAGTACCAAATGAAAATACACTTTCTATAGAAACAAACCTATTCGCTGAATGAGTAGCAAAAGTAGAATATGCAGTAACAGAAAAAAACTTCAGTCCAGTTTTGACCGGAGTACTTTTGAAAGCAAAAGAAAGCAATTTGATTTTTGTTGGTACAGATTCATTTAGATTATCTGAATTTAAAGCAGCTTCTGGGACAAAAGACAACGATTTTGCATTGATTGTACCAAAAGTAACCATGACGGATATTCAAAAAATAGCAGAATTTGCTATGAACAACGAATCAGAAACACTTACCGTAAAATATTCAGAAAACTTAATCGCATTCCAATCTCAGATCAAAGATATGAAAATCTTAGCAACATCTCTTCTTATCCAAGGAAATTTTCCAGAATATGATAGAGAAGAAATCATGCCAAGAAATTTCAATACAAAAATATTGGTAGATAAAAGCTTATGCGAAAAAGCAATTAGAAAAATAGGAATCCTCACCAGAGACATAAACAATTACATCCAAATAGAAACAACACCAAATAGTGTGATTATTTCTTCAGGAAAAACAGATAAAGGTGCAGGTACGACAAACATTCCCGCTATCATAGAATGACCATCACTCAGTTTTGGAATCAATGGAAAATATATAACTGACTTCATCAAAATCATCAAAGGTGATGAATTAATATTCAATATTATCGACAACCAAAAACCACTAGTATTGATGGACAAAGATGATGCATCATACAGATATGTTGTAAGACCACTTATTAATTCTTAACGAACAACTAACAGAGAACAACTAACAATTATTAAAAAATTGTATATTAAAAAATTTCCATCATTGTTAGTTATTAGTTGTTAGATGTTAGTTTTTTTATCATATGTTTCAATATGCATAAAAAACCAGGGTTTAGTTTTCTAGAAATGCTTATAGTAATAATGATTGTTAGTATATTATTTGTAGCATTTAGATGATCATTTGAAGTAAAAAACAAAGATGTCGTGTATGGACAAGCATGTATAGAGACATTATATGGAGAAATCAATAATTTTTTGCATGCAGGATTGAGTAGCAAATCGGTATTTTCATGAAATACTGCTATATTCCCCGATCAATATATTGCAAAATTCATACCAGACCAACAAAAAATACTCCTTACCTACAAAATAAATGAACTACCTTATATATATGCAGATATACCACTCACAGGAAATACAACAACATATTGCAAAAGCAATAATTATCAAATATTCATAACCTGAACAAGCTACGAAGTACATATAAACAAATGACTTCAAGAAAATCAAGCACTCCAATCTTTTTACATTACAGGAGGGACATCAGTAAGCACAGGAGACACAATATTTTTACAATGTGATTCCCAATGATCTGGATGTAAAACTATAGCTCGTTTCGAAACCGACACAAGAACAATTAGCTTAAAAAAATATATGTGCTTAAGCTTTACCGAGACAGGGGAGTGTATCCAATGGGACAATTAATTTATTTTTAAAATAATTTTATGAAAATTTATATTACAGCGCCATTTAAAGAGAATAAAAATGAAATTGAAAAAATGTGTTCAATAATAAGAGAGTCTTGATTTGAAGATTATTGTTTTGTTCGCGACGAAAAAGTTTTTGATGATTACCATAAAATGATGCAAAGAGCAAAAGAAGAAGTAATAAAATGTGACGCTTTGTTAATCGATTATGACGGTCCAACACATGGTCGTATGATAGAACTTGGTATAGCTTATGCTATGAATAAGAAAATAATAGTGATAACAAAAAGATGAACAATTATAAAAGATACCGTAAGAGGAGTAAGTGATAGCATTATTGAATATGAAAATATTGAAGATATTTTTGAACCGATGAAGATATTTTTGTTAAATTTAAAAAAACAATAGAAATTTATTATTCACTATATATAGTATATGAAACAAAATAATCTTATGTCAAAAATAAGATCGACAACAATAGAGAAATAATTACAATAAAAGCAGATATACGTTTAGATACTAAAAATTAACAGATGACGGA
>CAZKEK010000004.1:0-21412 GCA_964551805.1 uncultured Candidatus Peribacteria bacterium | reverse complement strand
CTATTTCTTTTTAATATGATATTAGTCTGAATACTCGTACTCGTTTTTGTATTGATCTTGATCAACTACCCACTTTTTCTGTTTGGTTTGATCTTGGTTGTAGGTTCATATTGTATTACAAAGAAACAGTTGAAGGCAAAAAGAAAACATATAATTGTTGTACATTTTTCTTGAAGACAATGCTGTCAAAAGATAGTTCTTACCTAGATTATCTCGATAAAGGACTTGATAAATCGCTTTTATTAGATAACATGAAACCACAATTAAGAAGCTACATTTATCCCTTTATCAACCACAAAAATGCTCCACAAATGAACAATCAAAAAATGAGAAACTTTGAAGATAGAAAGAGAATATGAATTTGGGAAAACAGGCTTTGAATTGGTAAAGGTGGTAGCAATAGTCCAAGAAAACGGTCTTTTATATGCACTTTTGGATAATTGAATGAAGCTCTATTTTATTCCTGACAACAAATAAACCATGAAAAACACAGCATTTACGGTAGCCGAGGTACTTTCTAGACCTCTTTCAGATCAAAACATCTACAATTATGCCACCATTTCTAGCCAAGAAAATGGCTATGCTTTGGTCACTATCGAGTCAGAAAACAGAGAAATAAGCATGGAAGTGGAAGTAAACACCAAAGAAGGAACAATATCCACACGAAAAAGGCGAAGAATTGGCATGAACGATTATATTCCAACCCTAACTTCCTATTTTGGAGAACCTAAAGAAGAGTGAGCAAGATTGATCCGAAAATTAAATAAATAATGGCTAGATACTAGGTACTAACTAACAAAAAGACTGATTATTGACTTGATAAAGATGGTTTTATAGTTAATACATCGCCACAACATAGGCAAGACCTAGCTTTTATCTACAAAACCTACGACCATGAATTCAATCAAAAAAGTATTTTTACAGAAAAAAATTAGAGAATTTCACGAAGCTTTACTACCTGACTGTAATAAGGAATGGATAGCAAGAATTGATAAATTCCTAACTATTGTCTACGGATTCAAAGGATTTGAAAAATCTACAAACAAGGAAATCTTAGAATATCAAAGAGCTCTTAGAAACTTAGAGCAAGCAGGAATCTGCTAAAATTTTACTCTTTAAAACCCTACGACCATGGATGAAGCAACATACCTACAATCAAAAAAAGAGTTTTTTATTAAGCAACTTAATGATGATATCAATCATTGTAATCGAGTCATTGAATCAGATGAAAGAGATATAGCTTATTTTGAAGAATTCTCACAAAGAGAAATCAAAAAAGTGGAAGGCTATGAAAAAATGACAGAAAAGGAAAAAGAACAAGAAAAGTTTATGATATTGTACCGCATGGAAAAGGACAAAATACAAAGAAGATCAGAAATTGATAAATGTAAAAAGCTGATTGCTCTCACAGAAAAGACACTCCAAGAATTACAATAATTTTATTCTTTAAAAACCTACGACCAATGAATGTACCAGCATTACTACTTACTTTAAGAAAAAGAGACAGAGACATAGCTGTAGCTATGTGAATCAAAGTCGCACAACTCAACAGATGGCAAAAGAAAATCCAAGAACCGTCAGATGAGAGTTTTGTAAAAATCAGAGAATTTGTTGAAAGTCACATATCAGAACTTCAGAAATTTCTTGATGGAACTATAGAAAAAGCCACCCCAGTTGAAGAGGTGGCTATCAAGGAACCAGAACCTGTAATTGAAAAAGTTGAAGAACCTAAGGTTGAAACTGATAAAGTCGAAGAGCCAAAGAAAGTGAAGATTACAAAGAAAAGTTTGGGGAAGTGGAAAAGTAAGAAGTAGACGATCTGTATAAATTTTGTGTTATCTGTATAATTATACAGATGATTATACAGATGATAAATGGCTAATACTCTGGTCGGAAACTAGTATTTTAATTATTTTTCTATATAATCATCTGTATAAAATTTGCATTATCTGTATAAATTATGCAGATGTTGAAATAGATATTTATTTTAATCAAGAGGGAGTTTTTTTATTAATTTCCATTTAGCATTTATTGATCTATTTTTACCTTCCATAGTTATATATCAGTCTTTTTGATACATCTTCAATAAATAATATATCTTAATCCAAGAAAATGGTTTTAATAGTTCAATGTCCATAATTTCGTTTTTAGTTAGTCATTCTGCATGGTCTCATAAATATTTATTCAACAACACTTTTATATCTAGCTTTGATATTGGTTTTTTCTCAGAATATGTGATCTTATTTCAATGATCTGTATAATATTTTCTACAAAGGATATAGTTTCCATGTCATGCTTTTTCAATAAGTCAGTCATCCAATAATCAAGTAACTGAACTATCTATATGGATTTTTTCTCATTGTTTAATTTTTCGGAGAATATTAAGTTGTTTATCATTTAATGACTTTTGTTTTTCATCACCGAGTTTGATCATATATTTTGCAAAATCTATATCTACAATAGAACCATCAATAGTAAGAACGACCTTGTTTTTAGTTGATTCTGAATAATCAGGAACATTTTTTCAAAGTCTAAGTTGGTTGGTTATCATCTTATTTACTCAGTTACCAAATTCATCAACCATATTACAGATACGAAGTGTATCAGCTAGCAACTTATTTCTAGGTTTTGATTCATCAGTTATATTTGAGATAGTTATTCATTCAGGGAATCATCCTGGGCTTATTACTTGGACTTTGTAAGCATATTGAATTACAAAAATTGATGATCATTGGTAATAATCTCTATGGATTATCGCATTATTGATCGCCTCTCTGATAGTTTCTTCATCAAATGCCATTCTATTGATATCAAGAGCTAGTCAAATAGGAATATTTAAACGAAGATTTCTGTTGTTTATCTTTTCCCAAATTTCATCATAGTAAAGAAGATAACCACCTGTTCATACAAAGTCATCCAAATTGTAAGCATCTCATTCTGAGAGTCTGTATCAATAGCTGACTTCAGCAAATGGTAGAAATTTTCTTGTAGCAAGCTTGGTACCCAAAAGAATTATGGAAGCATATGTCAATTTTCAATTCTGAATCAAATGTAAGTTCTTGAGAAGTTGTTCATTATCATCTGTGATTTGGAAGTTTGCCCTAGGATTATTGAGTTTTGATTTCAATACATTCATAGCATTTGGATCAATATCTTCCATGGTAGCTTGCTCGATAGGTAATGCCGAAAAGTCAAAAGTTGGCTGATCATACTGTAAAAGTCTTTTTTTGTATTCAGTTTTTGACATTACTTGTGAAATTGCATGAGATCTGATATATGCGATATTCCCATCAGTGTGGTAAGGAGTATGACTCTTCCCAACTGTAACTTTTAAGACATCATATTTATCCATAGGTACCCATTCATAATTAAGTTGGATAGCAGGATCAATTCTTGATTTGAATTGGTTAATCAGATCATTGATTGTTTTATCAGATTTAGTTTGTTAAAGTATAGTTCAATCGTCTTTGATACCAAAAAATACCGATCATCAATCCGTATTTGCAAAGGCGACAATGTCACCAGATGCATCTTTTCGTAAACTTGTTGATTCTTTAAATTCAACAGTTTGTGATTCATTGAATCAGATATTCATTATGGTATCACTTAGATAAGTAAATAAAAAATATTGTGTGTTCATTATACAAATTATCGTTTCAAATTCCACATGAAAAATTTATCGATAGATTTAACAGTTTGCTGTATAATTGTTGATTTTTATTTAACAGATATATTAAAACGGTGGATTTTTCTTAAAATCAATTGTATCGTAAGCCGTATTTATCTCTTCGAGTACCTCATCTTCTTTTTCCCAAGGGAAAACAAGTATTTTTTCTTTGTGTTCTTCTGTATCAAATCACTCCATACTTTTTTTGTAATGAACTACTGGGCATGGAAATTTCTGTCAAGCAAATGCTGATAATACAACTGTAGCAAAAATTACTGGTGTATCTGGATAGTTCTTTTTGATATCTTGTATGATCCATCTGGCTGTTTCTCATGAAACTGTGTTTGTATCTACTATGAGTATTCATTTGGGATTCGCATATCTTTGGTTTCATTTAAAACTAGCAGTATAACCAGATAATGTGAGTAGTGGCTTCCATACAGGAATTGGCTTATATTCATATTTAGCTTGATAAGGAAGGATCGTCGTTATTTTCAAAACTGATGCCAAGTGTTGAGCAGGTATCATTCAACTTCTCATTATTGGTACTATCATATCTATTTCAAGTTTTTTCTTTTCAATTACTTTTTTTACTTCTGAAGTTAATTTCTTTATCCAGCCTCAGAACTCACCATATGATACTTTTTCGACATCTTCTTTTGTATAATTTTTAGCCATTTGTATATGAAGAATATGTATAAAACTTATTTGTTTTTCAAGACAATCCAAATTTCCTTAATTCAATTCCCAGATTCTCAAACGAATCAATTTATAACCAACTTTCATGAAACTATGTAAGTGTTAATGTCTTTTGTCCCTATGGCTAATGGTAATGCTCTAAAATCGTACAAATATTCATTTTCATTAAATACTGGTAATGCAAGTTTGTTATTCCTTAAAATCTGTCCTTTAGATGATCAATTTATTCATAAAAGTAAATCTCTATTATCAGGGATGCCTGTCTTTGTAACAAACATAATATATCAATATACAGGTTTCTTTAGACTTACAGCAGGTCTATTTGTTGCAAAATAGTTATACATCACAGAATTATTTTGATCTTTATCTTTGGAACGAATTATTGGTTGTGGATTGGGTTGTATAATAAAGTAGTCCACTCCAGGTTTTCAATTTTTTTTGATATAATCAATATATGTTCTAGGATCATCAGGTATTTCAACTTTATTTCAAGAAAAATCGGTTAAGCAATTTTCTACTCAATCACAAATATATCAAGAAGATACAATTCAAGTATAAGTTGTTCAAGTCTGCTGAGTTCAGGTAGACTGATGATTGTTGTTATTGTTTTGATTTCATTGAAAAAATGAAATATTAAAAATCTTATTGATCATGAGCATAACTATTGCCGACGCAATGATTACTAATATCGCAAATTTAAAATCTGACATTTCATTAAGTTTTGGACTCATTTTTTACTATTTTATAGGTTGTAAATAAACTCACTCAGGTTATGGAAAGCCATAAATATAGATTTTTACTACTAATTATCTTTTTTCATACTTTTACCAGTATAGCTATTATAGCGAACGATCATATTCGTATATATACTTTATCAATGTGAAAAACATCTACAACCCGATCTTGAATAAAGTTTTCAATAAATACACCTCGGACACAATAATTTATCATTTTGATCCATTTGACTAAGCTTGATCTATTCTTTTCATCAACACTTTTGCGATGTTCTTGATTTTTGAATAATCAAACCAAGTAATATCTTATTTTTTTGGTAGTTGAATATCTTGGCATACCCCTGGAAACTTCAATATAAAAACAATTAATTTTTTAGGAATCTCTCTTATTTTTTGGCATATAAATACATTATATCACAGTTTCTCATGTAATTTGATCGAAATTCCCATCATTCTTTTTGGATTCATTCAGAGCTAATAAGTGGATCTTTTCGTTGAACTTCACTAAATCAAACTTCTTTTAATATTTTTTCAACTATTTCCTTGGTGTAGTAACAAGAATAAAGAGTACAAAGATGCTCATCTCAATTGTAAAGCATCATTTCTATGATTGCACCATCTACCATTTGTTTTCAAGGGAATATTTTTATAGATCAGAATTTTTTATTATTGTGAACAATATCCGATGGATTGTCCATTATTGCAACTAATGATCCTCAGGGTTTCAAGGCATCATACCGTTTTTTGAATAAGCTCTTCATCTCATTGATTGTCTTTGAATAGTTGATGACAAATGGGGCATTAATACGGTCAAATCACTCAGATGGATATTCATATGTCCGCATGTCTTCAAGCAAATATTCAATATTTTCAGTTCACATTTTTATTTTCATTTCATTTGCAGATTTTATCTGAACTCAATTATTATCAAGTCAAATTACTTTTCAGAATTGATTTGCCATTGGCATTGTAAAGTATCCAGTTCAACATCAAACATCTAATGCTGTAAGAGATTTCTGAGCATCTAAGTAATGCAAAGTTGTATATAACATACTATATTTCTTATCAGGTTTTACCGATGTTTTCATGTATTTTTCAAACAACTCTGTATAGTTATTGATTTGAGACATTCACTCTTTTTTAATTTCAAGCTTTTTCATCAAATCTTCGTAGTGAAGGACTATTTCCTTAAAAGAAGTTTCTGTCAAAGAAATATTGCTTTGGTTTTTTGTAATGTCAGATAAATAGAGTATCACCTCTCAAACATCAATTGAAAGCTTATTGGCTATTTTTTCGACAGTTTTTCATTCAAGGCTCATTTTGAGTATTGATATTTTATCGTAATCTGTGAATTTATTTTCCATGTTTTCTAAAAAGATAAGTTAAATTGTGTCTATTTCCTTTGATCCACGAGACCTCACATATATTTTGCTTTATAGACTTCTTTTCAATCTTGTTCTATGACTTCTTCTCCAAAAAAATTATCAACTTCTCATTCATAAGAATTTCTATATTTGCACTCACCATTTGAGTATTCTTCTGGTCAACGATAAGGAGAACTCTCAGGAATTAAGCGGAGTGCTTCTTGTAAAATTTTATAGATCGCTCATGGATTTTGGATGCTTCCATCAACTCGACCATAATAAGTCATAATATACACAGGATTTCATTGAAAAAACACCACTTCTCTTCATCCATACGGTTCTCATCAAAAGTAGTTGTCGTGATATTCCCAATCTCATTCTTCATAACCAATTGTTGTAGAATGATCTTTTTCAATATTTTTCTTAGATTCATCGCCACTAGCGTATGTTATCTTCTTGGCTTTGACTAGAAATTTACATAAATCTTTTATATCAAACATTTTTTAGTTTATTAAGAGATAAAACTATAGCTTCCCTTCTTTGATAAGTTCTATTGAGGATTTGCCAGTTTGAACCTTCATAATTACTTCATTACCTTGTTCAAAAAGATCTTTTATTCTTTCAACCTGTTTAGCAGAGGTATTTTTGGGAATATCATGAAGTGAAAAATACTGAATATCTTTTGCTTCTTCGTTAAGAGTTATTTCTCCACCGATTATTTTACATTCAAAAGAAAAAACAATATCACCTTGTTCAGGTTTGCTATAAACACCAGCCAATTTCACTATTTCAACATGTAATCCTGTCTCTTCTTTGACCTCACGAATAACTCATTCTCGTGGAGATTCTCATTTTTCTAATCCGCCACCTGGCAAGTTCCATAAATCATAATCATTTCTCAAAACAAGAAGCACACGATCTTGATCATCTCTTATTATTCCAAACACACCAATTGTAAAAGTCTGTTTCATGATTATAAGCTAGAAATAAAAGTGTTAATATCTGTAAAGTTAATTTCTTCTCTTGTTCTTTTGAGGTCTTGAAAAGTAAAGTCCTGAGTTTTTTTATCAAATGCTGTACAACAATCAGTTACGACAGTAATTTTGAAATCTCTATCGTAAGCGTCGTGAATCAAACTTCTCACACATAGATTTGAGAGTATTCAACTTACAATAATTTCGTTTATTCCCACCAACTCTTCTTCAAAATTAGTTTTGAAGAATGGGCTTATCTTATATTTCTTAACAACAATATCATTATCTCTTTTATGAAGATTCTCAATAATTTCTGTATTGTGACTATTTTCTACAAAAACCGTATCTGACTCTTTTTCGATATGTCTTATGAAAATAATTTTGTAGTTTTGAGATCTACAAAAATCAATCAACTTATTTGTATTTTCTAGCACATCAGAAATATCATGGGAAATATAGTAATCACTTTTTTTATCAAGCCATTCGTTTTCAAAATCTACGAGTATAAGTGCTTTTTCTGTCATTTTTACAATGCTAAAAATCTAAAATCAACTCTGCAAATCCAACATTTTCTTGTACCTTCAATTCAATTTTACAAGTTCATCATGGGTTCATTCTTCAATTATCTTTCCTTGTTCGAATAGTAAAATTCTATCAGCTTGTTTAACGGTTTGTAGCCTATGGGCAACGACAATTACTGTTTTTCCTTTGAAAAGATTATGCAAAGCAATACTGATCTGTTCTTCATTGAAACTATCAAGAGCTGATGTTGGTTCATCAAGCAAGATAATATTTGGATTTTTTAACATTATTTTGGCGATCGCCACTCTCTGTTTTTGTCCTCAGCTCAATCTTACTCATCTTTCTCCGATTTCTGTTTCTAATCATTTTTCAAACTCTCGGATAAATTCACACTTTGCAAGTTTTATAATTTTTTCTAGTTCTTCTTTTGATGGTTCGGTATCGAGAGCATATACTAGATTATCATGAATTGTACCATCGAAAACTGATGGATCTTGTGTTAAATAACCTACATGCCTATAATAATCTGTCAGTTTAACTTCTGATAGTTTTTGTCAATCAACAATAATATCTCCTTCATTTGGTTTAATATATCCTGCAAGCAGTTTTATCAAAGTGGTTTTACCGCCTCATGATTCACCAACAAAGGCTGTTTTGGTTCAACCTTTGATGTCGAGAGAAAAATTTTGAAACACAGAAGTTTTGTTATAAGCAAATGAAAGATTCGAAATACAGATTTCTCAATTCTTATGGCGGAATAATGATCATTTATCAAACAAAGTATTTGGTGTTTGATCCAAAAAATTTCGTAATTTTTCGAGATGAATCATTTTATCATAAACACTTCTATGTGAGTCTACAAAATTAAAGATAACTTGTGAAATATTCCCAAAACATCACATTAATGCGACAAAAGTTGCTATAGAAGATGTCTTACTAAATATCGCCATTCCGATAAAAAGAATCACAAACACCCTGATGAGATTTGATGTAATAAGTGGTGTATCGTACATTAAATATGTGAAATCATTTTTTTTGAAATTATTAAATTTCATCTTGTCTGTCAGGGCATTGCTATTTGCAATTTCCTGATGAGTTTTATGATTTTGTAAAATCTCAAAACGAGATTGGATCATTTTTGTCATTTGTTTATTGTATTCTAGACTCATTTCTTTTCCTACCTTTCTATATTCTTGAATTCTCTTATTCAAATTAAAAACAAGATATCCAATCCCCAAAATGAATACAATGGAAGCTATGAAAAAGATTTTTGAAATAAAGAAAATAAGTCAAAATGAAAAGATAGCTCAAAATAGATTCCTTAATCCTTGTTGGAAAATAAATCCTGCCAGCTCTGATCGTGCTCCTGTCCCTTCTCCAATTATTGATTGAGTTTTCCCTGTACCTAGGATATCAATACTATTTCAATTCATGAAAAAGAATTTTTTGAATACCAAACTATCCAGTTTTTTATCCAGTTCATAGAGAAAAATCGTATTGTATTGTCTAGTTCGCCATCTCAGTAGAAATGCTATAACTACATTGATAGCTAAAAATGCAAATAATTGAAATTTCCATCACAATTCGCTTCATGTCTCAAATGCTCTAACAATTTCTGCACTATTTCGAATCCCAAAAATAACCTGAAATGCTTGAAAACACGATACAAACGAAATAATTATCATTTCTTTTTTTAGAAAAAATGCTGGTTCTAACAACCTTTTCATTACTTGCCAAAATGTTTGTTTCTTCTCTTCTTGCATATTATAACTCAAATATAAAGTTATTCCTACTTCGGAACCATAAAGGTGGATGCATTTCTATTGGATTGATACGACGATCTTTTTTCTATTCGTATAAGCCACTCCCATTTGATACACCAAAGGATGAACATTAGGATAAGTGACATCTCCAGGCACAGTATCGAAAAATTCTACTTTTTCTATTTCTGAATCTGGCATTTTTCAAAACTTTGATATTTCAGCAAAAAACACAGATCAATAAGACTTCTCTCATTTAGAATTTACCAAAGACCAATATCAAATATGTGCTATTTCGTATTCCAAGGCTCCAGTTTCTTCAAAAAGTTCTCTTTTAGCCGAATCAAAAATATTTTCTCAATCTTCTCTATGTCATCCAGGAAGTTCTCGTGTATCTCTTTCTTTATGTTTAACAAAAGTTCGCTTTCCATTATGACGACCAACAATTATTACAAATCCCAAATCTTCATCTGAGATGTTGGAGTCCTTTGGATACATAGTTACTTCAGAAAAAACTTTTACCATTGTGATTGTTGTTATGGAATAAATTATACTTTCTTAATTTTCTCAACATCATCTACACAAATCCATGAAGCCATAGCCCCATATCACTTTTTATCGATATTGAAGGGTTTTACTGTTGTAGGATTACCAAGATGAACAATAATGCAATAATATTTGTTTGCGACATAATCAAGAATTTCCTGTTTGATTTCAGCAGTTCATAAATCAGCATGACTATATTTCCCTAGAATTTCTCTGATTTTTTCGGAATTTAGGTTTTCAAATTGTTCTACTTTTGTAATAGTTGCTTTAACTGTAACAGGACAGCCAGCATCTTTGAAGTAGATCGTCTCTCCAACTTTAGCTTGATCATAAGGCTTATATTTTGTCATGTACCAACGAGTCTCCACAGTTTTTTCTCCTGTTAAGATTTTTTTTGTCAGTCATCGTGATTTTTTCATAATCGCTATATGATCCGTGATCTCTTTGTATTGTAATAGATAAATAATGTTCTACCATCAAAACTCACTATAGAAGATACCATCTCTGATATTCTCAATTGAAAATTTAACACAATCTACCATATTTTCTGGAAGGTTATTTAAGTCGAACCAAGATAAATCACTACATTTATGGGCTTCCATATTTTTGATTTCTCCTTCCCATTCTGTTGCTACAAAATAAGTATGCACCCTTTCAGAAGCATCGTTATCAGACTTTCTATGTTGAATGTGTGCAACTTTGATTTTTTTGCGATCTAAAGTAATTCAAGCTTCTTCTTGTGCTTCTCTTAGAATAGTATCCGTGAAAGTTTCTCATTTTTCAACATGACCAGCAATAACACTGTATTCTCAATCGTGGTATCCGGTATTTGCCCTTTGAAGTAAAAGCACTTGATTTCATTTCAGCAAAACAAGATATGATGCTACGACATTGGTATTTCTCTCTTTCATTTGTAATATTTTAAAGGGATAAATAATTATTTTTCGAATTTAAGAAGATCAAAGATATTATCAGGAAGATGATCTATTCCTCAAAATTCTTTGACAGGAATGGATTTTATTTTACTCTTAGTCTCAGGCTTTACATAAGTTATTGTCATTTCTTTTTCTCATCCTATACTTTCGCAGTCATCTTCGATCAAGACATCTGGGACTAGTTTTTCGGCTATATCTTTATATTGTTCTCAATTCTGACGATAATATATCTCTCCTTTTGGGAAATGATAATTTTTCAATACTTCTTTATCCTTTTCTACACTCTCAATATCCTCATGCGAACTTAAGTACATAATTTCAGCACCTTGTGATACCCAATTCTCAATTTTCTCTACAGCATTGCCTATAGGAATATAAGAAGCATAGTCAAGAACTGAGAGCTCCCTTATTCTACTCTGTTCTATCCTTTCTTGTACGGAAACATGCTCTGCATTTTTGTGCATTATTGTAGTTCCATGAAGGAAGATTAATATTTTCATTGTCAGATCTAAAATGATAAAACATTATGACCTATCATATTTTGCAATTTCCACTAAATTCCCCTCCGTATCTTCAAAGTAAAAACATCTGTAATAGTAATCAGTAAAATCCAAGTTTTCTGGTTCAGATACGACCTTACAGCCATATTTTTTGATCTTCTCATAAGTCGCATCTACATCATCAGACCATAACACAGGAATTGAGTTATTCCCAACGATTCTCTTCTCAGACACAATGTCAGGATTTATCAATCAAAAGTATCAACTGGAGCCAGTATCAAAATCAGCCCAAGTGTTATCTTCCCTATGAGTTACTTTCATTTCAAAAATATCCTCTCGGAATTTTACAGCTCTATCCATATCCTTCACGGATAAGTAAATATGATCTAGTTTTACGGTCATCTTATTTAAGATAAGTAAATTTGTTGATACAATTACCACACTATTTCCGAAATCAGAACTTTTTCGTTTTTTTGATGAATCTTCATAAGTAAATATGTCTCGTGGGAATAGGTGTCATCGAAATAATAGGTTTCTTTTACCAATACAACCCAAAGGCTTTTATTCTTTTCATCTTGATGAATATGCAAAACTGTAGAAATCAATTTACTCAATTCTATATATCCAACACTTCATGATTTCGGAATTTCTTTTATTTGAGTAGATAAAAAAAGTTTTTGATCATGCTTTTCTATAGCCTCATCACGAGTTTTAAACAGGGCTTTTATACTGTTATTTGTCATTTCCCCCTTTTTATTGTATAAAAACTTAAGCAATTATTAGTCAGTTTTCAACTTCCCTTTCAGGATGCAATACAACATATTTTTTATCTCCAACTACTACTCACAAAATCAGACACTCAGACATAAAGTTTGCTACTTGCTTTGGTGGAAAGTTCGTAACCGCCACTATTTGTTTGCCTATTAGTTCTTCTTTATTGTAGAGTTTCGTTATCTGAGCACTGGTTTTTTTGATTCAAAAATCTCAAAAGTCTATTTTTACTTGGTAGGAAGGATTTTTGGCTTCAGGAAAATCTTTGACTTCCAAGACAGTCCCAACCCTCATTTCTACTTTTTCAAAATCTTCTCGTGCGATCATTATTATCAAATCTAAAATTTAAATATTACCTGTATGTATCTTTTTTCAATGCTCTTTTGCTTTTTTACATTCCTGTTGTGCTTTTTGGATACTGGAATTCAACTCATCCAAGGTCACAATTCCTTTTCAAATGAGTAGTTCTTCAATAGCCATTATTCATGAATGTAAGGCTTCAAGTTCATCATTAAGCTCTTCTTTAGTTTTTTCTGTCATGGTAGTTGGTTATTGGATAAATATAAAGGATATGTGCATTTTTTCTAAGTTTTTGAACACATGTTTTTGGATATGTTCAAATTTTGCCATTTTTTGCACATATCGAACAATAGGGAATTTTAGTTATTTTCTCCCTATAGTTTGTCAAAAATTGTAAACAATAGGGAATTTTAATCATTTTTTACCTATAGTTTGGATGAATGATTATTTTCATTTAAACAAAAAAATAATGCTTTTTCACCCACTTAATTTCTTATAATCAAACCAATTTAAAAATCCACTCAAATTTGTAGATTTTCAGAAACAGAAAAAGAGAGATGACCGTGCTTTATTTACCATCTCTCTGTTTAAAAAGACCTACATTCTACCCCTCAAAGTGGCAGGTTTCGGCAGGTTTCAAATTTCTTATTCCATATTTTTTAGCCATAACAATTAAATCTCCGTATGGTCAGTTTCGACCAATATTTCCATCTTTTTGGACAAAAACCACATCTACTGCCGTTCCCAACATATGTCTTGAGGTCAAAATCCGTGTTACTGGTTTTTTCTGTAAATCATGAGTTCTTCCTATTCCATATAGCCATTTCTGTCTTTCATCAGATCTTCTAGTTTCAAATAATCTAGCATTAGGATATGTTTTAATTACTTCTGCCCACCATGGATCAAATTTTTTTCTAAAATTTGGATCAAGACTTGAGATGGAATTATCTCTTTTGGGTTCTATCATTCTTTAGGTTGAGAAGGAGATAAATCTGACTTTTTTTCTAGGTTTGGGATTCTTCATGAAAAGTAACCTGTCATGAAAGCAGTGATCAATCACAAATATTGCTCTCAGGTTATCTTTCCCATGATTAATCCGATAACTCCTCACAAAACGAGGATAAATACAGTGATTTTAATAACACTTTGGAAAAACATCTTATTTGTTTTTAAGGATAAAATTATTCTTGAGATCTTTCATATCATCTTTGATCTCTCATAGACTTTGAAGTATAAAATCCATCTTTACTTGGAGCTTTTCAAACTCGGTTTTGTTAACATATGTTTTTTCGATATAGCTGATTCTGTCTTCAAAATCGCTGTAACCTCTAGAGAATGTCCAGGTCTGAGATACGGCAAAAACGATAATTCCAACAAAGGTACTGATGGTGATAGTGACTGCATTGTTCTTGATTTTTTCTAACATGAGTAATAATTACGAGGATAAAGACTTAGAAGGTTTGGGTTCAGAAGATTTCTCAGTGCCTGTTTTTTCCCTTTCTTGTTTGGTGGTTTCATAACTTTTGCTAAATCACTGACAGTCCTCATCAGGATCGGTAACGAGTGGAATTCTTATAGTCAGTCAAAGCTCGATATATTTGAGTTTCATATCTACGATTGTCATAGCATCGACATCTCAATTCCAGTTTTTCCTAATAATTTCTTTGAGAGCACGATAACAAATCATCGGATTAAAGTCTTCTAGAGAAGCTATGTAGACCTCTCCCATCTCTTCAAACCCATCTTCTAAGAGTTGATTGATTCTGTCAGGATGGTTGTTGGGAATATCGATAACAGATCAAGGTCTCACTCATCGGAGTATTTCTTTGGTGGCATTACGAAGTATCATACTTTTGAAAAATTAGGAAAATAAAAACTAAACGATCAAACTTCCTGCAAACGGCTCGAAAGTTACCTGAGCATAGTGCGATGCCGAACATCATGATCAACAAGTGGTGGCTCCATTAACTCTTATCCTGTATTTCTTGGTAGGATTAGCCAAAAAGGTAATATTTCCAGTAGTCAGTGATTGGATTTGGGTTCATCATCCATTCAACAAAGTCTGCTCATCATCAGCCATATACAGTCTTCCTGTGGTCGACCAGTTTCCTCATCCTCAGACTTCAAATCTCATATTTCCAATACCTACACTAAACACCGATCACCAAACTTCTGTATTACATGAAGTACAGTTCACACTATGGTTTGTCCATCAATCAACCCTCATTATTTTGGAGTTATCTCCAACCATCCTTCAGTTCTTGATAGCAAGATTTGTTAGACTGAGAGCTTTACCAACAAAAGTACATCGATTAAGAAATGAAGGAATCTGAGTATTAACGACCCCTTTTGGTCTTTCATACAAAAGTCCAAGATTGAAAAATAGTGATCTATTTTCTACTCCTGAAATATAAAATGCTCAGGTACCAGTTTCCAAATAGTGTCCATACATGAAAGCTCAGTTATTATTCACGGCGAATTGGTAGTATCCATTGTTAAATTGGCTTCCTGTCCTTGATAATACTATCCAATATTTGGTATTCTTATCCAATACAAAGCTTCATGGAAAATCGAATGATTGGTTCCTTACTCCTGTTGAAAGCTGAGCCACAGGAACAATAATCTCAGCATTAGGATGAGCAAGATCACCGCTTGGTGTATCAACCATAAAATCAGTGTTTCCAAATCTGAACATAATATCATTATTTACGGTAGTCCAGGTTGTACCATCAAAGCTCTTATTATCTCATTGTGCATAGACATTTGCATTGTAGATTCCGATTGAATAATTGTGTACTGCATTCACAGCCCCACTTCTTGTGAGAACGATCCAATATTTCGTATTTTTATCCATCTTCACACTTCCTGGGAATTGGAGAGTCATCCAATCTCGTCAGGCACTCATTGATGCTGGAGCCATTGTCGTTTGTGCATTTGAGTTGATTAATGTTCCACTTGGACTTCATCAGTCATCCGTTTCTATCCTGACCGTCATAGTATCAGTTGGGACATTATTTTTTTTCATATAGAAAGTTATTAATCAGGTTTCTAGGTATTCTGAACCGACGAAACTTTGTGCATATTTCACAACGGTCGTACTTCCAAAAATCTGATCGACCCCATTTCGATTCGTATTTTGATATCATGAAGCACCTGGAATTTGTGCAAAATTCTTCTCTATCCTGATTCTGATTCCATCGTTTGGACTAGAAATTTGCCATATTGCTAGCATGATAGATTTGATCGTCATTGGACTAACTCCATGGAAACTCTGACAGGCGAAAACTGCTCATCCATTACTATTTCCAAAGTTTCTATTTTCATTGTAAACATGCTGTCTTATCCCATCGTATTCGTTGGTAAACGAGAAAAACATATCCCAAGTCTGGGTAGTCCATTTTGAATTTATGTAAGTCATCATATTCCCTCTCGAATAGACATCAGAATTGTAGATTAAAACTGTATAATAGTGTGAAGTATTAAGCCCACCATCCCTTTCCAAAACAATCCAATATACGGTACTATCCTTGAGGTTGAAAAATCAATTGAAAAGATATAATCTTTTGTAAAACTGGCTCATGAGTGTTGATCCTGATACATTGAATGTAGCATTCGGATGAACAAGTGTTCATGATGGTTTTCCATTGTCATCGGTTTGGATTGAAACCACAATATTATCAGTTGGTGTATTTACTTTTGCAAATCATAAGAAAATTCTATCGGTATTGATTGCATACGACAGTTTGAAACTCATACAAAGCTTTTCTTGGTTTTCTACCTGATACCCAAAATGGGTACTCGTATTTCGAGAAAGATTTTTATTTCATGAATCGATATTATTGAGATAGTAATTATTCCCAGGAGTAAGTGCCAAAAAAGAATTCGCTGTTCCATCTTGGACTATTTCACAGACTTCATCTTTGAGTTTATTTTGGGTAAATACTCAGTCCATAGAAGCTGTAGATTCATATTCTGGTTGGGATGGATATCGTTTTGAGAGTTCGTGATTAAATCCCATCTGTACTGAAAGTCGGATATGTCCTGACATGAATTCCCATTGAGAACCATTGAACTTCTCAATGTATGCCATTGGGTAGATAAACTGAGTTCATGAAGCTCTGAGGGTATAGTAGTTGGTCGTGTTGTTACCTCAGGTTCTTTCAAAGGAAATATAGTATTTGCTTTGTGGTTGTAAAATGAGATCACCAAATAAAAAGTTTTTCTGTTCGTTACTTGAAGAGATTGATGTGTTGTCGTAATAATTACTACTTGAAGCAATCAAGGTAGTTCCATTACTTGCATATATTCTACAATAGATTTGATCACTCGGTCATCAGACTTTTCCTAGGTTTACGGTAACTTTTCTGAGGATATTGTCACGACCAGTGATAAGCATTGCTCTGAGTTTGATATTCGTACCATCTCAAACATTGTATAATCAGCTTCCATCAAGCTGTTCTATTCTCATTTTATCAACGGTTCATCTTCCAACAAAACCAATCTGACCAACAGATACTTCTTCTCCTACTTGTCATTGGATAGCCATATTCTGAACAGTACCTACAGGCACCTGAGCTATTTGTGATTGCATTTGAAATTGGTCACCATCTCGTTGCATAATAACTCGTTGATCTGCTTTGATATCTCCTGCATCTAGATCACGATCAAGCATTTTTTTGAGTGGAGCCGTGAGAGTTCAAGCTGAGGTATTCACAGACACTTGGATATTTGAAGTATTGGGTTGATGTGCTTTGAAATAGAGAAGAATATTTTGTGGGATACTCATCGGATCGTCTTCAACATTTGTTGGGATTGGTCAGGCATATTCGATATTGTAGATATTACTTGGTCAGCTTGAAGTCGCCGAAAAAGTAGTCGCACCGATCTGAATTTGTGCGATTGCATGATTGATGACCGTATTGATATTCTTGATCACGAGTTGTTCATTGGTCACTTCATTGCTGGCATTTACACTTGCCAAAGCGACATAGTTTTTACTTGGATAAGTATCTCCATACTTGATCTGACCGATACCAAGTCCTGTGATAGGATTCAAAAGTGGGTTATCGAGATTTTGTTGATTTATTTCGACCCACACTTTTTTTGGTCATGCCAATGAAATCTGTTTGATTTCTGTACTTTGAAAATGTACCAAGACCTTATCTCCATTGGTTTTTACACCTTTAACAAGACAGTTTCCACTACTGACTTCAAAATTATTCCCATCAATATGAGAAACTTCGAGTCCTTCAATTACTCAACCATCAGTCAAAGCGAGTAAAGGAGCCGAATAATCGCTATCTTGATTAACAATATTTCCATTAAGTAGGGAGCATCTTTCCATGAATAAAAATCTCAATTGATAAAATTGAGTGTATTTTATTCACAAACAGAAAAAATAAACCTATTACTTCAACTCCAAACTTCTGACCCTGGCATTAATTTCCTTCAGTTTCTCATCAAGCTGAGGTGCTTTGACTTGGTTTTTACTCAATTTGAAGGTAATTTTTCCCATCTCTCATGCTGTATACGATTTTTCGATAACTTTCAAGGTTCCATCATAAAACATCAGATCGTTTCAAGAATTAATATACACCCTCACGATATCTCCAAGATCACAATAAAAGAAATCAGAAACATTAGGAGAAATATCAAACTCCCTGAGTGAGTTTTTCCTTTCATCTACATAGTTTTGGGTGGCTTGAGTAATATTTCCGTTGTTTGTAAACGATCTCTCAATTCTTCAAAATTCAGCAATACTTGAGATATCTTCGGTGTATGCATAACTGTCGCCATCTTTTCCAATACAGCAATTACACATTTGTTTGATATCCATGATCATTTTTGCATCTCTGATTGTTCTATCCAACGGAGAATTAACATCTCGCATAAATTCTCTATAATCGTTGTTGATAAGCGATCTATCAACTCAGATGGTATCTCTAAAATACAAAACATGGTCTTTGATTATGAACTCGTAGTCGTTTTCTCTTAAGTCTTTAAGGATGCTTAGGAAAGTATCTCCTTTGGAGTATTGCTTTGTGACCGTTGCGGTGATATTACAATCAAGAGCGAGTCCTGTATTTTCTCTCGCATTAATCTGATCTAAGATAGATTGCAAAAGAACCTTCACTTGCCCAGTAAAATTGATCGCAGTAAAAATTATTTTATCATCTAGAAAACTGAGATAATCTTCAATTTTGATAACGGTGTTTTTTAATGTAGCTTCTATCCCTCTGATGTATCACTCAATCATTAATCTTTCTTTTCCATTATTGTTTTCCATGACTTTGATGCGATTATTTTCCTTGAGAATATTCAAAATATTATTCATGTTTTCATTCATCACGGTAAGTTCTCAAGCTGAGATATCGTTGAGTTTGAGAGTACATTCAAATCAAAAAACATTGAAAATTTGTCAGATTAAGTTTTCTTGTCTATCGTAGACATAACCTATGATCATGGTTTTACAAAAGTGAATTATTAAAAGAAATACTGACTTCAAAATTGGTATCATAAATACCACCTCCAACATCATACATCACATACTTTGTCATACCTTTTACGGTTGGTCGTTGCGATCCTGGAATTCTTGTTCAGAGAATATTTATACCATTTTTCGTAGCTGTTTGATTTTTTGCATCAATTACAATCACATCTCAAATCTGTGCATCGATATCCAACATAAACCATTTATTGGCAGTCACATTGTGAATAGTAAGAGGCTTGGAAATAGGATTCAGAGCATTGATTGAAATTTTGACTGGTTCATCGGCATTGGAAGTTGTCATACAGTTGATTTCATTGTAGGTCATATTTCGTTGGTTTCCCATGTTGTTTGGAAGTTGAAACCCTCCATAGTTTCCTTCAACTCATTCAAAGACACTCGCAATCAAAGAGTAAAATTTGGGGTCTTGTGCAAAAAGTGTCACCCTCCATCTTCTCAAAGCTCCATCGTTATGGTCGTTATCTTCTTCAATTTCATAATCCACAGGAACATCAACTTTACATTTGATTGATCGTTCTCTATCTTGTTCATCGATAATTTTGAATTCTTTTTCTTCTACGGTTGATGGAACTCCCTGCAAAGCAAAAAGGATATCCAGCCAGTCCATTGCCATAGAAGTCTGAGCTCTTGTTGGTGAAATGATTAATCCTTCCAAAACAATACTTCTTCATCTTGCAAAGGTTGGTCAGGTCAGTGTTCCATGATATCAAATGATATCTTGTTTATCATCAGATACTTTCAATTTTCTCCATTGGACATCAGAAAGAGCGATTCTGAAATTATCCGTCTGATGCATAATACTTTGTCCATCCCAATAAAACTTTTTTCCTATCATATTGTGAAATTAAAAAAGGTAAAATTATATCTTTCGTTTCCAGTAATCCATTTGTTGATTAAGATCAAAACCTGACCCTACATGGATGTTTCCATTGATATTTACTGATCTGTTTGTTGTTGAAGTATATCCACCGTTTGCAAAGCCTCTCCCTCTGATCTGTTCGAGGTTCATGACGAGTGGTGTGTATTTATCGACCATCCATTTCGGAACAACATATTCTCATTCATGCACAATTCCAGCGACCCTGTTTCTATCCGTTCATCAAGTAAATCAACCACTCGCATATCATTTTCCTGACCTTGCTCTAGCTTGCAAAGCTATGACATAGAGAAGTTGGGAAGCCAATCTGCTATATTCTCAAACCAGAACATTCACCGCTGATCTAGTAATATTTATCAGGTTTATGTAGTAGCTTTGTCGATTCTGTCTCATGACATTGATGGATTGAACCTGTGCTGTTTGAATTTGTGCGATAGTTGTCAGATGAACTTGAAGTTCTGAACCCATCGCTGTTTGTTGATTGACGACATCTTCATCAGCTTTTTGTTTTTTGAAATCAGTTAATGCTTGGACATTTGTTTTTTTGGTTTCAGTAGCTGTTTGATCATCTACCGCAGGGGTACTTGATCATGCACTAGATCGATTAGTTCCACTAGAACTTGGTATGGTTGCTTGCTGGATACTAGAAGCTACCGATTTTTTTGGTCAGACTGATTGGGAAGCGACAGACAGTTCTTGTGATTTTTTCAATGCTTCATTTACTTTTGTGATCACTTCATCGTATTCCTTTTTGACTTGTTTAATGTTTTTGATTTGAGTATTGGTACTATCGGTTTGGAGTTTACTAGAGAGTGTATTTACATCTGACTGAGCAGTATTCTTCTCTTTCATAGCATCAG
This sequence comes from uncultured Candidatus Peribacteria bacterium, assembly GCA_964551805.1. Taxonomy (GTDB): domain Bacteria; phylum Patescibacteriota; class Gracilibacteria; order Absconditabacterales; family Absconditicoccaceae; genus CAJBLF01. Next base: position 395 of record CAZKEK010000004.1, on the reverse strand, counting down.
ATATTTTCAATTTCAAATCCATCAATTTTTCTAGGAGTTTTTGACTATCTTCATCTAGCTGACTAAATCATTTTGAAGTTAAAAAACCATCAACCTGTTCTTTGGTGACTGTTTTGACTTTCTCCAATGCTTGGATGATCTTTTGTTGCATAGCCATAGAATTTCTCGCATTAGTCAGTTCTTCTTCAGCTTTCTTTTGATCATCAAGTGCTTTTTGATTAGCTTTTCATGTATCTTCCTGAGCTTTTTTATCGACATCTAATTGCTGTCTTTTGAAATCATAATAAGCTCTCTCCTGTTCTGTCATTTTTGCCCTGGCTTGCTGTTCTTGGATGATTTGATCCAATACCGCTTTTTGATCTCCCTGAGCTCATTTCCTTAAATCATCAAGATTT
>CAZKEK010000003.1:0-23811 GCA_964551805.1 uncultured Candidatus Peribacteria bacterium | reverse complement strand
GGTTCGAAGATAGTCCGCCGTAGCACCTCCTTGCACATTGTTTAGTTTCTTATGAAGTAAATAATAGCTTATACCTACACTTTCTAAAGGTTCGAATAGGAGCATGGAGACTATTAACTATAAAAGATGATAAAGCAAGTCAAGAAGCTATTATTCTCTTGGTTTGAATATATGAAAGATGTTATCAACATACTTTCATATAGACTAAAAGATCATAAAGAAACGGTGCGGTAAAGTATATTTTGAAAATAAGAAGATATATAAGTTGTAATAAAGGATTTATAGTGTTTTTATGAAAAACTAACATAAACATAGAAAAGATGAAAAAACGACCAAAAAAACATCAATTTTTGTGTTCGGCAAAGTATACATAAATTTATATTTAAAGATGAATAGTCAATCTTATTTTTATTTTTGAAGGCAAAGAGAAAAAGCAGACCTTACCTAGGGTCTACTTTTTCATTAATTATTTTCCTTCTTGATACTGCTTTAGATATTTCAAAAAACTATTGCATTCAACCAAGCGTTTCACTATATTATTAAGCGACTCCACAACGGCATTCGATCCGTTTTTTGTTTCTGGCTTCGGTTCGAAGATAGTTGACTGGTGCCTAAACCAATCAAATCTTCCTTCGTGGAAGTTTTTTTATACTTGAAATAATAATAAGTAAGCCTAAGACTATTATATATATATATAATAAATAAGCTTTTTATTTTTTTTATAATTAATATGATACAAAAAGATAATTTTGAAAGAATATGAATAAAAGAATATTGATCAAAGAAAAAAGATTCAAACAAAACGACAACGAAAATCGATCGAGACAAAATGGAAATAAATATAGACCTAAAAGACGATGATGGTTGTTTTGAAAACAAGTTAGTAACACTACGAAAATTATGATTAGCAAATGGGAAAAAAATGAATAATACGGCAAAAAACTTTACAATTTGGATCAAAGCACAACTCAAGGATAAAAGTAAATTTATCAGAAATGATATAAATAATAAAGAAGAACGTATTATAGCTCTTTTAGATAAAGATGATTTTAAAAAAAAATATGAAAGCAAACTTGGAAAATGAAAAGTTGAAAACTACCCATTTTAAAATAAAAAATCTAACCGCATTTCTATGGTTAGATTTTTTTGATTGATGGAAAGTTATTCCAATTGATTTTCAACCAATACATTGATAAGTTTATCAACAGATTTTATATCTTTCCATTTTTCAAATTTAAAATACGTTCTTGTGTTTTTAGTTCCAGAGTTTTTATTTGGAAAAACTTTTAAAATAGCTTCTTGTGCCTTTGGGCTATATTTCTTCTTTAATCGTATACAAAGCCATAAAAAATGTTGTTCTTTTTTCTTTTTTTTGAGTGGCAATGTAAGCATGATTTCATCATTATATAGAAAACGTAAATGATCTCTATCTTCACTAAAAGGCTGAATTTTATAATTGGTTTTATTATTCATTTCTTTTATAAAATATATTACATTTTCTTTTATATTTAAAGAACAATTTTTTCGACACTCCAAGTTTTCTACTTCTAAAATAATATCTTTGTTTTGAACAATCATATTTATATTTAAATAGTAAAAAGTTATTTTTTTATTTTACATAATGTTTTTAATATATGTTCCCAATCATATGCATCTTTTTTTGATTTTCAAAAATCAATTGTTATAATTGGCTTATCTAAATTTTTCATTTTTAAAATCAATAAATATGTCTTGCTAAAAGCATTTTGAGATTCTTGTATGGATACTGATTTTTTTGATGCCGTAGCTCCTCACACTATTGCACCTACTGGTCAAAGCAACATGCCACCCACCACACCACGTAAAAGCATATTTCATGTCTTAGTTTTCGTTTTTGTGGTTATTGTTCAATTTTTGATAATAGTTTGACTTATATCAATTTCAATTTTTTGTATGTCCTTATAATTAATAATATCTTTTATAAGAGTTTGACTGTTCGTTTTATCTTTACATGATAAGCCCAAAAACAATATTTTTTTATTTTTATTATCTAAACATACATATAAATCATTAGTTTTATCTTCTTCGTTTTTCCACCACTTATTTACAGAAAAGTTTATTTTTTCAATATCATTGGTATTGTAATCAATAATATAAAATATTTCTTTTTTAAAGGAATAACCAATAATAAAATCTTCTTCATTTATAAGATATTCTTCAATATTTATATTGTTTTTTTGCAACCACTTATTTCTATTTTCTTGTATTCTATTTTCTTTTTTTATGTTTTTTTTAAATATTTTAGTCATAATGCATATTCATATTATTCATCATATAAGACACAAAATTCATGTTTGTCGATATCATAAAAACAAAGCCGCAATTCAATCAATCACAACAATAATCATTATAAACAATACACAACCAGTAGCAGTATCTCAAGATTTATTTGTAGGTTTATTTGTAGATTTATCCATTATTTCAAGACCAAATATAAAATTATTATTATGCCTTATTTTCCGATAAATTCTTTTCCCATATAAGGTACCAAGACTTCAGGAATCTTGATTGTTCCATCCGCTTGTTGATTATTTTCTATAAGAGCGATAAGCACTCTTGGAGTAGCAATAGCCGTATTATTCATGGTATAACAATAATGAATTTTTCCTTCACTATCACGATAACGAAGATTTAATCTACGTGATTGAAAGTCCAAAAACGCGGTCACTGAATGCGTTTCTCCGTATGCGTTACGTGATGGCATCCAGCACTCTAAATCATGAGAATTGTATTTCCCTATAGCCAAATCACCGCTACAAAGTTGTAATAAACGATAAGGAATTTTTAAGTCATCAAGAATATCCATAGAATTTTGTAATATCTGTTGATAATATTCATTAGACATTTTTTCATTTTCTGGAAGCAAAACAACTTGTTCTACTTTATTAAACTGATGTACTCTATACAATCCAGCAGTATCTTTTCCATAAGTACCAGCCTCTCTACGATAACATGCAGAATATCCACAATATTTTTTTGGCAAATCTTTTTCATCCAATACTTCATCCATATGGTAGGCAGTTACTGGTATTTCTGATGTTCAAATCAATCGTTGATTATCTCTTTCCATCCAATAAGCATCCTCCTCTCCTCATGGGAAATATCAGGTACCAATAAGACATTCTGGATTAACGATATTTGGGACATTCATTGGAGTGAATCACTTAGCTACAAGTTTTTTGAGCGTATATTGCAATACTGCTTGTTCGAGCATCATACCATCGCCTTTGAGAAAATAGCTACGAGCTCAAGCCAATTTTACTCCTCTTTCCACATCCACCATATCATGCTGTTTCATAATTGTCATATGATCTTTCGTTTCAAAACCAAAATGAGGTACGTCACCAAAAGTTTTTACCACAACATTTTCACTTTCATCTTTTCCAATAGGTACATCTGAGTGTAATGAAGTATTTGGCATTTTCAAAAGATCCAAATTCAATGTTTTAAGAATAGCATCATACTGATCTTCCAACAATTGGATTTCTCCTTTCAACGCTTTAGCTCCTTCATAATCTTTTTTGGCCGCCAATTCTTTTTGTTGAAATTTCATGGCATCGATTTTTTGTTGAAATTCTTTTCTCTGATCGTCTTGTGCAAGAATTCATTCCACATCTATGGTTTTATTTTTATGCTGACAAATAAGCTTATATGCTTCAATATCATCACGAACTTTTTTTAAGTCTATCATTACTAAATAACTAAATAATAAAACAACAATTATATTACTCCCGTACAAAACACAGACACGTCATTCCCGCAAAAGCGGGAATCCAGTTTGCTCTGTATTGATTCCCGATCAAGTCGAGAATGACGTGAACACGGGGGAATATTATCTAAAAAATATTTTTTTGTAAATCATTTCTGCTGCAAGTTTTAAACTATTTGAATTTTTTTGTCACTTATGAAGACTATACTCTGTATATCTTATATGCACAGGAATTTCAACATATTTCATATGATGTCTTTTGATCTGTTCGTTCACTTCATTAGCATAATGCATACCATCAGCAGTAAGGACAAATTTTCTTAACGTTGGCAAGGAAATAACTCTATATCCAATATGAGGATCCGAGACAACCGTTCCATAAAATATTTTTGTTACTATTCTTGCAATCCAAAGAATCATTTTTCTTAAACCTGGCATATTCTCAACCGTACTTCATGTAAGAAATCTTGATCACAAATATAAGTCTGGTTGTTTATCAGCAAGTTTTTGATCGTGATGAATATGTTTCATAAATGTTTCCATATCTTTCACATCCATTTGTCCATCTGCATCAAACCCTACAAATCGTTTGATTTTGAGTTCATCTCAATATGTTTTGATAAAGTTATATCCGGTTTGATTAGCAGCACCGCCTCCTCTATTGATGGTATGAGACAAAATAATAATAAGTGTATCTGGATACTGTTTCTTTTTTTCTTCAAGAACCTGTAAGGTAGTATCACTCGAGCCATCATTGATAAGAACTAATTTTCTGAATCATGCATCGATGATTTCATCGATAACTTTACCTACTGCTTTATCCTCATTATACATCCTAATATTGAAGACAAAATTATCTTTTTCTCCTTCATTTTTTCGATTAGCAATTTGCTCTTTGTTCTCACTATATCCTTTGTCGATAGCTATCTGAGAAATAAGTTTGGTCAGCTGAAATTTATCTTTGGTATGATTATTGATCATCGTAATATAAAAATAGAAAAGTATGATAAGTGAGATATACACCAGCAAATCAGCACCTCTAGCGATTCCAAAAAACGTACCAAACTGATTAAGCAATTCCTGATTAAACCCAAAAACCACAACTGCACCTCATCACACAATAAACACCAAAAAATGTAAGATATTCATCTTTTTGCGCTTATATAAATCCAGCCCAAAGAAAATAAATACTACAGCAGCGATAATTATGACAAATTGAAGTAATGACATACCTAACTAAATTTTAAATGATAAATTTTAAATTCTAAGCGCCCCTTTTACGTCATTCCGGCGCTCCGGATTGGAGCCGGAATCTATACAATGTGAACTGGATTCCGGCCGCAACTTCTTAACCCACGCAGTTCTGCGGGGCAGGCTGCCGGAATGACGTGGTGGAGTGATGGGCGTCGAATAAAGTACAAATGATTTCTAAATTCTTAATTCTTAATTTGTCTCCCTTTTGTAAAGGGAGAAGTCCGAAGGACAGAGGGATTTATGGACAGAAACACAATATCCCACAAATCCTCCACCACTTCGTGGTTCCCCTCCTTTAAAAAGGAGGACAGAAAAAGGAAAGTTTTTATTAAATTCTATTTGTTTCTTAATTCTTAATTCTTAATTCTTAATTCTACTTCCGTTTCTTCACCTGTTTTCATATTTTTTATTTTATATATTCCTTGCTGTTTTTCTCAAGTTCATAAAATAATTACAAAAGGAATTCATTTTTTATCTGCGTATCAGAATTGTTTACCGAGTTTATCCGCTGATGGATAAATTTCTACAGTATGTCATTGATTTCTAAGATTTTGTGCAATCAAACTAACATCACTAAATGTTTCTGGAAAATGAATACAAAGATATTCAGTAGTAGTTTGTTCCAAAATATCTCCTTGTTCAAATATCAAAGCCATAAGTCTAGAAATACCTATACTTCACCCGACACCAGAAAAACTTCTTTTGGCATCTATATATTTTGTCAATCCATCATATCTTCATCCAGAACTAATACTTCACAAAGCCATATCATCATCAAAAAAAGTTTCATATACCATACCGGTATAATAATCCAATCCTCTCGTAATAAAAGGATCATATACTAGAGAATATCATGACACATTTAATGCGGACAAATACGTTTCCAAAGATAAAAGTTCTTCAATTCACTCTTGAGCATGTGTATGACTAAGATATTTTTTTGGATCATGGACAAAATCTAATATTTTTTGGGTATCTTCATTTTGGGTAAGGTGAATAACTTCTTCTTCAAATTTTTCTTTCCCAATCTTATAAAACTTATCAAACAAAGAAAACAAAGCTTCTTTTTGTACATATCAAGCAAGCAATCATTTGATGAGTTTTACATTATTATAATGGATAGTTATTGTTTTTTTTGGAAAATATATTTGTCTAATCTCATCCAAAGCATGAGCAATAACGATAAGCGTTTCTGCATCATATACGAGCATAGAATCTTTTGAATCTGATCTCCAAACCGAATCTACATCGCATTGCCAAAACTCTCTAAATCTTCATCTCTGGGCTCTTTCTCCTCTTCGAACGGGTTGTATTTGATAACGCTTAAAAGGAAAAGCAATTTCTCATTCATGATCTAAGATATATCTTGCAAAAGGAATAGTTAAATCAAAATGAAGCGAATAGTCTTTCAAATCTTGTGCTCACTGAGCCATTCCATATAATCCAAAAATTTGTTTACTCGTTTCATTTCCAGATTTTGCCAAAAGAACAGCATTCGACTCAACGGCTGGCGTATAAATATGTGCATATCAAAATTGTTGATACTGCTTTTCAATAATCGATTTCACTCTATCAAAAACAGCTTGCTCTGCTGGACTATACTCGGGGAACCCTCCTGGACGCAAAACCATAACAAATAAACAAACATATAAAAATACAATATACTTCCATAATAGGCATTTAAGCAAGAATTACAAGAAAAAATCCCCCAAGACCGAGGGATTTTTACGAAAAATAGAGAGATAAAATTATTATGCTATAGAACGAGTAAGATATTTTTTTGCATAAGCATAAGAAATGATAAGCAGCAGAACAACTAAACCAAAAGGAGAAAGACCAAGATCAATCATATATCCTCCAGCAAGAGGTCAAAATATATTAGCCAAATTAGACAAAGCAGCCATATTACCATTTATCAATCATACATCCTGATTATTCCCCAAAATTATATTGGAAAAAACCGGACGAAATATTCCTTGAAAAACACCACTAATTGCTACAAAAGCAATAATAAGTCATGCCGAGCCAGCAAAAAAAGCTCAGGCATAACATATAATCATTCATACAATACTTATTCAAATCAGACGTTTATTAGAAAACCTTTTGAGCCAAAATTTACTCAAAAGAAATCCCTGATTAATAACCATAACTAGTCATATTAATGCCATTACATATCCACTTTTTTCACCAGATATTCAAAATTTTTGATTAAGAAAAAGGACAAAAGACATTTGATATATCATCAAAGCAAGATTGATGATAAAAAAGACAAGATAATGTTTTTTTTCAGGACTCACAAACATATTTTTGAAAATACTTACAATATTGAGAGAAATTTTTTTGGCTTTGGCAAGAAATTTGTTCGTCTCAGGAAGTCATCGGATAATAAAGAAAACATTCAACAAACAAAGAAAAAAACTGACAACAAACGGTATTTTGACTCCATATCACAACAACCATCCTCCTATCGCAGGACCAATAATAAATCACAAACCAAACACCGCTCCAAACAATCAAAAATTTGATGCACGTTCTTTATGATCTTTTGAAATATCACTTAATATAGATTGGATAGAACCAATATTTCCTGCAGCTGCTCCATTTACTATTTGTGCAAGCAAATATATTCGAATATTTCACGAAATTCGAACTAATCCATAACTTATCAAGCTAGAAATCACAGATAGCAACAAGACATTTTTTCTTCCATATTTGTCAGAAATTGCTCCAAGAATTGGTGTAGAAAACAATCACAACAAAGAAAATAAGGTAGTACCAAGTGAAATCATAAAATAATTGGTATGATAATATTCCACAAGATTGGGGTATGCAGGAATCATAATGGTAAGTCCAAGTATATCCATAAACAACGTAAAAATTACGATTCGTTTAATCTTTTTCATAATCAATACAATCAAAAATAAAATAGCGATAAAAAATATTATTGGATACTCTTTTGTACTTTTTCAATAAATTCTTGGATATTACTTGCTTTGATAAGTCCTATTGCACAAGTTCATTTGCTGGTAACCAAAAGCTTATCTCAAGCTTTTATTCATAGAGCATCTCTAGTTTCTTTGGGGATAATAATTTGTCACTTAGCATTTACTGTTACGCTTCCATAAATCTTATGATCGGTCATTATATGTTTCATGGATATCTTACAAAGATATAAAAGTAATAAAAAGATTACTTATATTACTATAAAAATCAAGAGAAAAAAAATGTCATTCCTGCTTCCGCAAAAAACCAACGAAAGATTCCAAGAATGACACAAAAAAACAAAGAAATGTTACTATATATTACTGAGCATTGTTTCCTATTTTATAATCAGACAATACCATAGTATATTGCTGTTGTGCATATTGATCTGTTTTTACATCAGATTTTAGACCGATACCAGAAGAAAGATACATATAATTTTTATTGTCTCTCCAAAGAGAAAACAAAACTAAAAGTTTTTGGGGTTCTGCAAATTTTATTGGGGTAGCTGTTTGATTATAAAAAGGAGAATTTCCTCCGTTTTTCAAAATTCTTACCGCATCATCACCAGACAACTTTTCTGAGTTTCTCTTTGCTCATTTAAACAGCAACAATCTTGCATTGAGACTCATAACACCATCAGCAGAGACTTCAAGCTGAATTCATGCTCTATTACCATATTGTTCCCATACTTCTTGACCATTGATAAGATACGGATACATAATAGAAAAAGATGTATATTCTGGCACAACATCATCACCTGTATCATTAGGATCAATCACTATATCTGAAAGTGAAGATGAAGAAGATGAAGAATCTTTTGCCATAGCGTAAATAGGTCCATTGCTACTTTTATATACCACTACTGGTTTACCAAGCTGAGAATATACCTTATCTTTGAGATAACTATCCTTCATAAACGCTTCAGCAAATGCCAATGCTTGTTTTTCCGTTAATGATTTTGTATAAGAATAATTAGCGTTTACTTTGTTTGCTCGAAGACTGCAATTTTTTATATCGAAATTATATTCATATCCATTTTCTTCCAATCCAATAGAAAAAATCTTTTTTGCAGAATTACCAAATCCAATAGCTTTGAGCACATCAGAAGTATTACAATTAATCTGTAACAAGGTATTTTTTTGTGATGCAAGAGTTTTTACTCACGTTTCATTAAATATATATTGTGTTGTTGTTTGTACAGGTGGTACTCGTTCAGGAGCGACCATTTTTGCATCAGTAGTAGCGACATTGCCTGCAAAAGTACATCAAAAAGCCAAAAAGCTAAGCAACAAAAGAGAAAGTTTTTTCATACGTAAATACACAAAAAATAAAAAAGTTTCATTCACTTTATACTACGAATGAGAACATAAATAGTGACATACATTGTCCACCATTTACCAAAAAAAGAAGGATAGGTATATTTAGACGATTTTTATACTAACTCCAATAGATTGAAGTTTATGTACAATATCGTCATATCCTCTCGCAATAATATCTTCATTCATAATATTTGTCGTTCATTTTGCCATAATTCCGGCGAGTACCATAGCTCCACCACCTCTCAAATCCGTACTAGACACATATCCACCAGTCAAATGAGTAGGCCCTATAATAATTGCTTCGTGCGGATTAAGAATTTCTATATGTGCACCCAAATTTTCTAGCTCATTAAGATATCCAAATCTTCCTTCAAACAATGTTTCAAATATTTTGGAAATTCATTTTGATTGTGTCAACAAGGTTCCGAAGATAGATTGAAGATCCGTAGGAAACCCAGGATATGTCCTCGTTTCAAACTTGGTAGCCTGATAATTTTTTTTGTTTTTAGAACTCACTCTAATAGTATATCTATCAAGGATTTTAAAATCTATACCTATTTTTTCTGCAACGGTATACAACGCAGACAAATCATTTACATCACATCACTTGATCGTAAGTTCACTATTGTCAGCTCCTGCACCAATAGCAAAATACGTCCCTGCTTCTATATAATCTGCAATAATGGAAAATTCTTTTTTCTGAACATCAATTTTGGATGGTTTGACAACGATACTATGATCGACATTAAGATGGATATTTGCTCCGACACTATTAAGAAAATCAATTAAATTTCTCACATGTGGTTCAATAGCCACTTGATAAATATTTATTTCATAATCAAAATTATTTGCAAAAGCAAGATAGGTCAATAAAGCCTCAATAGCAGTTACAGAGAATCATTGCAACATAATATTTTTCTTAGGTTTTCCTACTACTTCAAACGTTTTATATTCTCATTGAGTTATTTTTACCCCAGCTTTTAGCAAAGCATCATCAAACATATCCAACGGTCTTTTTCCAATATTACAACCACCACTTCCTACAAATTTTACTTTTCCATATTTTATCAATCCAAAAGGAATAAGCAAAATAGATGCTCTAAATTTTCTTGCAAGATCATCAGTCAAATCGAAATAACTAGTAGATTTTTTTATAGCATCTGCAGCCAAACTTTCCATAGCAGCAAGATCCTTTATGTTTGGTTTATTAAGCAAAGTTACCGCATTGTCTATACACAAATTTGCAGCTACAATAGGCAAAGCAGCATTTTTACTTCATGAAATATGTACTTCTCCAGAGAGATTTGGTGAATATTCAATTTGAAACATAGACTATTGATAAAATGATAAATGGTCCCGACATATCGGGCCCGATAAACGCTCCACGATAAATAATAGCTATAATAATAGTCTAATCAATCAGACTGTTTTTTCAAGCAAAGAAAAAAGTCCTGCATAACAGGACTTACATGTGATAAATAATAATAATAGTAGATAATTAAACACCATACGCTTGTCTAAGAAGATTTGTAGCTTCTTCAACATTTTCAGTTACATCAAGAGACCTTTTAGCAGTATCGATATTTTTTCCCATTTCTGTTTTGAAGAGGCGCAAAAATGTATCGATTTCAATTTGTAACATTGAAGCTGCTGAAGCATCCAAGTCTTTTTTTGCATCCAAAGCTTTTTGGATATAATACCTAACATCTTTAACTGTCATAATTGTGATTTTTAGTTACTATTTTATTTGTTTTTCAACGATACTATATATATTTACAGAAAAATAGCAACGCTTTTTAGAAAAACAATGATAGATGATAAATTATAGATGATAAATTTTTTTAATTTATCATTTCTCATATATCATTTATCATTCTAGAATAGTTATCGTTTTCTCCAGCTAGGACAAGCTTGATCAACATCTATATGAGAAAATCATTCATGCGTAATACCATCAACAATAGCTTGCGTAAGCAAAGGCAAATCTCTATCTACCATACGTACAGAATATCCACATCCAGCAGATTTAGCAAGTGCATTGGGATCAAAAGGTAATATTTCATTTCCTGTAGGCGTAGATTTTGTTTTAACATGAAGTGGAGTCGTCGGAGACGCTTGTCCTGTAGTCAATCCATAGTTTTCATTATTGGCTACGATATAGGTCAGATTAATATTTCTTCTACACGCATGCAAAAAATGTCCAAGTCCAATACCATATCCATCACCATCACCACCATAAACAATCACCGTCAAATCAGGATTAGCAAGTTTTACTCAGGTAGCAAACGGCACAGCTCTTCCATGCAATGTTTCAGATCCATAGGCATCAATATATTGGCTCATTTTACTTGCACATCCAATACCCGTAATAACTACTACTTTATGCTTAGAAATATTAAGTTGTTTAATAGCGTTTTTGATAGCAGCATGGATAAGATAATTACCACAACCAGGACACCACTGGATTTTATTTAAATTAGTACGCATCTTTTAGATAATTAACAATTAAAATATAATAATTTTTCAATTCCTCCATTTCTCAATCTTTCACTAAATCACTATGTCTTCAGCGAAAATTGGATATAACGTATATTTTCTGATATGACTAATTTTTTCTTCCCATTCTCTTGCCTTAAGTAAACAATGATTGGTTACCAGCTGTTCTAACTGACCACTCGTATTCATTTCTACAAAAATAATTTTACTGATACTATTCACGCGTTGATCCAAAAATGTTTTCAATCTCATATCAAACGGTTGGAATACTTTAATCACGATCAATCAATATCCAGGATGCGTAGCCATAAAATCTTCTACAACATATCTATTTACTCCCATAGTAACAAAGAAATTTTCTGCCTCTGGATTGATAACCTCATATCCATAGAAATTGTCAGTAAATTCTTGCTGAACAAATGTTTCAAGCTTTTTAAATCTTTTATCTTGTTGTTGTTTTTTGATGATAGGATCTTCTGTAGTTGCACCATGTTCATCATGTTCGTATGAAGTAGCTATAAATTCCCCATTTTCTACTCCAGGGACAAGTACCGGAGAAATTCCATCAGCACTTACCGCATATCTCTTATACTCACCTTCCATTTTTCCATCGGTCAATTTTTCAACTTTTCAACGAAGGATTGGTTCAGCTACTAACGTATTTTTGTCTACAGCAAGATAAGATTCTGAAAGTTGTTTGTCTGACATAAGAATAACAGGATGTTGATACATATCTGATCGATTCAACGCTTTTCCTACCAATGAATATCATTCTTCAAACGTCGAAGGAGCAAGAACGATAGGAAATACATCACCAAACGAAGCATTCAATGCGTAGTTAAGATCTGATTGTCCTGTATATGTTGGCGTTCCTGTACTTGGACCATCACGTTGAGCAAAAATATATACTCCTCATAATTCAGCTATAGTAGAGAATCCGATAGATTCTGTCATCAATGCAAATCCTCCTCCACTGGTACCACACATAGCTCTTTTACCAGCAAATTTAGCTCAAAGCATAGACATACTGACAGCTATTTCATCTTCTCCCTGATGAAAGATAACAGATGATTTTTTCTGTGGATTTCAGACGATTTTTTCTGTGGATTTCTGAAAACCATCATCTGTTATCATCTGTTTTTCATCTTCTGATATTTTAGCTACAACCACATCAATCAATGATGATGCTGGCGTCATAGGATATGCAGAATAGAAATCCATACCTGACGCAATTGCTCATGTAGCGATAAGTTCATTTCCAAAGACAAACTCTTTTTTTGGTCAAACGTTTTGAGAAAGATCATACGCTGATTCAGCAAAATATTCATATCATTGTCCCAAACACAAAATATTAGCAGCCAGAATATCACCGGAGAATTGTGTTGCTAACATAGCCTCCCCTTCTTCACGAGCGATTCCCAACAATTTCAATGAAGCACCAAAAAAGAAAACATTTTTATATTTTACGGTAGGATCTTTGATCAAATGGACATTTTGAAGGGTATAGAGTGAAGTATTTTTTGTCACTGCATACTCATCAAATGGGAAAAAATGATCAATACTACGAGTAATAAATGGTTTAAGCTCAGAAATATAGAGAAAAAAATTATTATTATCTCCTTTGATTATAGAAGCATATTCTTTATCTCACAAAACAGCATATCATTTTGCAGACAATAATTGTCCGAGCAACAATCATGAAGTATTTACTCCAATACCAGCAGCTCACGAGAAACCTATTGAAATTTTCATACGTTATAACTAACAAACTAAAAATAATTTGTCCACCACAGCAGACGTAACTTTGATTACATCATTCCCGCTTTCCGCCTTTCACGTCATTTTCACTTTCCGCCTTTCACGTCATTCCCGCGAAAGCGGGAATCCAGTTCGCTATATAGCAACCCCGCTAAAGACGGGGCGGGTATAGATTCCCGATTAGGTCGGGAATGACGTGGTGTGGTGGGGAATGGTGTAGAAAAATACAATATACAAAAACATATTATAATAGTTTATATAAAAAGCAAAATAATATACAATTGAAAAATTAAATGGTTTTATTAGTATAGAAGAAGATACACTATATCTTTATTATTCTACGTAGAAATGGAACAAAAGCGAAAAGACCTTATCACTATCTTTTTACAAAAAAATAGTCAAATCAATCTCAGTGCAATCAGAGATGAAGAATGAGTATATAAAAAACACATCCTAGACGCGTTGGAAATCCAGAAAATTTTTTCATTTGAAAAAGGTATGCAGGTATGTGACATGGGTACTTGAGGATGATTTCCTTTGTTGCCTTTGGCGATAAGCTATCCAGAAGTAGAATTTACCGGGATGGATTGTGTAAGAAAAAAAACCATCGCCGTCGAAGATATGGCTAAACAATTACAGCTAAAAAATGTCCAATTGCTTCGAAAAAGAGCCGAAGAATATAAAGACCAACAATTTGATGTTATTACTGCAAGATCAGTTGCTTATGTAGACAAATTATTACCACGAACAAAACACTTACTCAAACAATGAGGATGTCGGATTTTGTATAAACAAGTCGACGAAGAAGAAAGACAAGCGCTCCTTAGACTTTGTGAATCTATGAATCTCAAACTAGAAAAAAGACATAAATACAAACTTTTTGATGGAGATATTGAAAGAGTAATCTATGTGGTAAGAAGATTGGGTGGCGTTTGGAAGCCAAGAGACAACTAAAAATATCATTTTCTCTTGCATTTTTCCATATTTTATGTAATATTGACGTCATCAATAATATATATATTTATATATATTTCTAATGAAATATGAAAACACTAGCAACATTACTAAATACAAAAAAAACAGTTTTTACCATTTCGGAACTAAAACAAATTTTCAAAAAAGAAAATGGTAAATATATAAATCTCCTGCTTCAACCGCTAAAAAAACAATGAATACTTGTTAATCCACATTATGGTATATGGGCATTTAAAGAATATGATCTACTGGAATTAGCATCTAAATTAAAATCAAAATCATATATTTCATTCGAAACGGTTTTGCAAAAGGCAGGAATAATTTTTCAAAACTATGAACACACCGTCACTTTGGCAAGCAACAATACATTAACAAAAAAAACAAAATGATATGATTTTGCTTACCATAAAATAAGAGATAGTATTTTAACCAATCCTATTGGCATAATTAATCACAACAATATCTATATGATAGCATCACCAGAAAGAGCTATATGTGATACCGTATATCTCTATAATACTATTATATTTGACAATCTCAGACCACTCCAAGCAGAAAAAATAGAAGAAATTGCAAACATATATCCCAAGAAAACATTTTTACTTCTTATTCAACTCATCAAAAATGTTAGATCAAGCAAGACATAGGACATATATGTATCAAATAGTTGATGCCATTTTTTCAAGTCCATTAAAAAAGAATCTAGCATTTAAATGAGGGACACTCTGTTATTTTTTACATAACCTTCCTAGATTTTCCACAGATCTAGATTTTGATCTTATGGAGGACACACCAGACATTATGGATACATTAAAAGCTATTTTGGAAAAATTTGGAACTATAAAAGACATATACAACAAAAAGTTTACTTATTTTTTTCTCTTTGACTATGGAACAGGAAATCATAATATAAAAATAGAAATAAGCAAAAAAATATATAACAAAAACACATATGAAAACATTAGTTTCTTTGGAAAAAACATAACAGCAATGTCCAAAGATAGCATATTTACCAACAAACTCATAGCATTAAGCGAAAGATATACAAATAGAGATATTTTTGATGTTCACTTTTTCTTCACCAATCATTACCCAATCAATGAAAAACTTATCCAAGAAAGAACAGGATGATCATACAAACAACTCCTTCTTACTATTAAAAAAGAATTGCCAAAAAAATATAAAGCCAGTACTATTTTAGCAGAAATTGGTGATTTAATTACCCCCAGACAAAAAGAATTTATGAAGAAAAAAATAATTGAAGAAACAATAGGGTTTATCGACTTCACATTATTTAGCATAAACAATCCTATAGAATAGGATATATATCTATCATCTATCATCTATCATCTATCATCTATCATCTATCATCTATCATCTATCATTTATCATTGTTTCGTAGCATGGACGGAGAATTATTGGCAGATCAACCATTGGGACAAAAATTAATCAAAAAAGGATTCTGGTTATATTTTTTTACGATATTGATAGCACCTTCATCCTATTTTATCAGAGTACTCATATCAAATAGTGTAAGTGTGAGTGATGTAGGTATCATTTATAGTATTATCTGACTTATGTGAATATTGTCAGCATATCATGATCTATGACTTACCGAAGCACTTCAATATCATCTCCCAAAATTTTGGATAAAAAAGCAATACAATGCGTTCAAAACAAGTATATTTTTTACACTCATCATACAAACAGTCACAGGAATAATAATAGCAGGTTTTCTATTCTTTTGAGCAGATTTTTTAGCAACACATTATTTTCACTCATCAGAATCGGCACATATCATAAGAATATTTTGTCTGTATTTCCTAGGGATAAATTTTTTCAATATGCTCTATTCCATATATATTGCCTTCCAAGATGTTATTCAATATAAGATTATAGAAACTATAAAATCATATACCACGCTACTATTCACCCTCACGTTCTTTTTGTTAGGGACGATGAGCATAACTAATTTCACTTGGGCACGAATCATTGGAGTAGGTGTATCAATAGTTATCTCATGAGGTATATTTATCAATAAATACTGATACACATTAACCAAATGACACATAGAACGAGATACTACCCTACTCAAAAAGCAAATGAAATATGCGTTTCGAGTATTTATAGGGATAAATGTTATCAATCTTCTCGGACAGGTGGATCAGCAATTTGTCATATATTTTTTATGATCAAAAGCGGCATGATATTATGCTAATTATCTCAGCTTAATATTATCATGTAGTGTATTAACTGGTCCGATACTTGGATATCTTTTTCCTCTTATTACAGAATTGATAGAAAAAAAGCAATATGATAAAGTGAAATATTTAAAGAATATTCTCTACAAATATTTTTCTGTATTCGCTCTAAGCATTTCAGGATTATTCTTTATTCTATGACCAGAAATAGCAACTATTCTTTTTGGACAAAAATTTATGTATTCATGACAACTCTTAGTATATTCTGCAGGATTTCTTATCTTTTATGTACTATTTAGTATCAATTTCAGTTTTTTAGCAGGCATGGGCAAAGTCAAACAAAGAGCAAAAATAATAGGGGTAGCTTTGTTGGCTAATATCATATTCAATCTGATATTCATCCAAATTCGGTGAATCATAGGTGTCATAGCAGCGACGATGATATCATGGATTATGTTATTTATTCTAAGCCACAGACTAATAGACAAACAAAAAGAGATTAGTTTTGATCGAAAATATATCATAAAAAATCTAATAAGTATTATTATCATATCAAGTATCATCTATTATTTCAAAGATAAGATATTTATATTGGAAGATGGATATAGATACAAAAATTTACTATATTTAGTATTGATTAGTATCGGATATTATATATGTATTTTAGGAATAAATTACAAAAATATAATAATATTAAAAAATGAGGTAAAAAAGTTAAGAGAATAAGATTTCAAAAATGATGTAAGAACAATTATTAAACAATATAATTTATATTTTATTTTTTAAGAAACACATGGAGTTTAAAGTGTTGTTGGGTAAAATAAAGAATCAAAAATTTATAAATCAAATAAAAATAATTTGAAACATTATTGTATATCTATTTCTTAAAATACTATCAAAAGAAAAAAGTACTGAAAGATTATTATTAAAAAAGCTAAGTATAAAATGTAAAATAGATGGACACAAAATAAACTATTATTTTGAACTACTAACTTTTTTAAATAATTTTGAAACCCAAGAATACCTTAATATGCTCTTAGATAAAAATCATGACATTATTATTGATATATGATCTAATATATGAAGAATTAGTTGGATGTCTATTTTACACAGCAAAAATAGCAACATAGCACATATACTATGTGATCCAAATCCTTATGTCTTTAATCTATCCAAACATTTTTATACGTCAAATATACAAAAATATAAGCAGACAACATACTTTATAAATAATGCTATTAGCGATACTAAAGCTACCATACCATTTTATATAATAGAATGAAATGAATTAAATTGAGTATCAAGTCTACACGCTGAAAATATATCATCACCAAAAGTAAAAAAGATATTGGTAGAGAGTATACCTTTCAAAGAAGTTGTAAGTAAAATAGATATGACCGACAAACAAATATTGGTTAAAGTTGATGTTGAATGACATGAAGACAAAGTATTGAAGTCAATAATAGATTTTTTTGGAAAAAGTAATATATACGATATAGAACTTCTGGTGGAAATCCGAGATAAAAATGTAAAAGACATATTAGACATTATTAAACATTCATGATATCTACAAGAGTTAAAAAAAATTTCTTATAATGACTATTTCATTAAACTTAGAAAATAAAAACTAAATTTATAAACAACTAATATACAAATAAAAAAATATATCTATTTTTAGAAACATAATGTACCATCACATGCAAGTAGTATTATTAGCTTGAGGTCTATGAACTCGCCTATCAGAAGAAACAATTATCAAGCCAAAGCCAATGGTAGAAATCTGATGAAAACCTATCATTCGGCATATTATGAAACATTATGCTAAATATGGATATAATGAATTTATAATCTGTTTAGGATACAAATGACATATAATCAAAGAACGATTTTCTAATTATTTCCTTCATAATAATGACATAACTATAGAGATAAAAACGAACAAAATTACTATACATAATACTCATGATGACGATCGAAAGATTACGTTGATAGATACATGAGATAACACTATGACTTGAGGAAGAATCAAAAGAGTAAAAGACTATATACAGGGAGAAGAATTTATGCTTACCTATGGTGATGGTGTAAGTAATGTAGATATCCAAAAGCTCTTGGATTTTCACAAATCCCATGGGAAATTAGCTACATTAACAGCAATACAACCTGAATGAAAATTTGGAAGATTAGGGCTTGATTGAAATCAGATCAACGAATTCGCAGAAAAAAAAGATAATGAAGATAGTCGGATAAATTGATGATTTATGGTCCTCAACAAAAAAGTTGTTGATTATATAGAATGAGATGCTATGCCATTTGAAAAAATACCTTTGGAAAATATAGCAAAAGATTTACAATTGATGGCATACAAACATACAGGATTTTGGTTTGCTATGGATACATTACAAAACAAGAATACTTTAGAAAATTTATGGCAATCTTGAAAGGCACCCTGGAAAACATGGTAAATTTTTATATGCTTATCATAATAAATGGATCAAATATTAGATATAACAACTAACAATATAATTAACGAAGATATTTCTAAAGTAATACAAAATAACATTAGCTTAATAGATATAACTAAAACATATGATGTATTAATTACATGAGCAAATGGTATGCTACCCGCCTATCTCTTATATTTCTTTCAGTGACTTAATATATTGTCTGACTATAAATTTAATATCTCGGTTATCATAAGAAACAACACAAACAGAATAGATATCATCAAAAACAAAAAAAACATAGAAATAATATGAAATGATACGCAAAATCCAATACATACTATCAAAAAATTCGATTATATAATCCATGCAGCTTCAGATGCGACACCTAGAAAGTATTTAAAAGACAAGATAAATACGATAAACGCTAACGTAAAATGATTATATAATTCATTGGAATTGGACTTAAGTAATCTAAAGAGTTTTATGCTTTTTAGCACTGCAGAATTATATTGAAATCCAGCAGAATCAGATATTCCAACAAAAGAAAGTGTTATTGGTAAAATAGATCATTTAAACGAAAGATCAGCCTACGTGGAAACAAAAAAATTCTGTGAAACATTATCAATAAATTATTTTTTCGAAAGAAAATTACCGATAAAAATAATCAGACCATTCCATAGTTTTTGACCATGATTGGACATGGAAGACTGAAGAGTATTTAGTGATTTTATAAAATCAGCATTTAAACTAGAAGATATCGTAATAAATTCTGATTGAACAGCTACAAGAGCCTTTTGTTACTTAGCTGATGCATTAGATATGTTTATAAAAACATTATTTTCAGATAAAAATTGAGAAATATATAATATCTGAAATCCGAACAACGAAATAAGCATCAAGGATCTCGCCAAGGTTATTTGTGAAATAGTTGACAAAAAAATACAGTATAAAGTACTTTGAGAACCAAATAATTTAGCACCAAACAGATCGTGTCCAGATATAAACAAATGAATAAATGATTTAGGGTTTAATCCCACCTATACTATAAAAGAATCATTTCAAAGAACATTAAATTCTTTATATGTATAAATTTTTATTTATATCAATTGACATGAACCTACAACAAACCGCAAAAAACATCCGTACCACAATATTGGAAATGATATGTAAAAGTAAATGATCACATATATGAAGTGCATTTTCTTTAGTAGAGATAATGGCCTTTATATACTCAAAAAAAATACAAAAAGGAGATAAATTTATCTTCAGCAAATGACACGCAGGATCAGTATTATATGCAACATTAGCAGAAATGGGCAAGATAAACAAACAAGAACTCATAAATAATTACTGTCAAAATGGACAAAAATTATGAGGTCATGTCACTTTATTAACAATAGAATGAGTTGATGCTACTGCTGGATCCTTATGACATGGACTCTCTATGTGAATTGGTATGGCATTATCATTGAAGGATAATACTATTTTTGTAGTAGTTGGAGATTGAGAAATAAACGAAGGATCTATATGGGAATGATTTTTATTTGCTCCACAGAAAAAACTTACGAATCTAATTGTAATAATAGATAGAAACAAACAACAAGCAATGTGACCTACAAAAGATGTGATTGCTTTAAACAAATTAGACGTTTCTCTAGATGCTTTATGATGGAATGTACAGACAATACATGGACATAATTTTGATGAAATAGAACAAGCCTTTAATAGTTTAGCGAAAGACAAACCAAACATCATCATTGCTGATACTATAAAAGGTAAATGAGTAGATTTTATGGAAGATAATATAGATTTTCATTATAAAACACCCAATGAAGAACAATATCAAAGCGCTTTACATCAAATAAACTCTTAAACATGAGAAATACAATCATCAACCATCTATATCAAGAGGCAAAAAAAGATAAAAATATTATTCTTTTGATTTGAGATTTATGATACTGAGTAATTGAAGAATTTCAAAAAAATTTACCTGATCAATTCATCAATATGGGTATCGCCGAACAGAATATGGCTGGTATCGCAGCAGGACTTGCATTGACCGGAAAAAAAGTTTTCTGTTATTCTATCATACCATTTCTTATCATGCGTGCATACGAACAAATAAGAGTAGATGTATGTTATCAGAATCTAGATGTTAATTTTATCGGAATTGCTTGATGATTTGCATATTGATCACTTGGGAATACACATTATGGCATAGAAGATATCAACCTTATGAAATGATTACCTAATATGAAAATATTATCTCCTGCAGATAAATATGAAGCTAAAGTATGTATGGAGTATCTTTTTGCCAATAAATGACCATTTTTTGTAAGACTCAATAGATGATGAGAAGCAGACGCACATATACATTGATTAGATGCAGTCGATATAACAAAAGGGATAACCGCAAAATCATGAAAGGATATTTGCGTCATTTCTACAGGGAATATCTTATGAACCGTTATAAAAACAGCTGAAATTTTAGAAAAAAATTGAATAAGCACCCAAGTAGTTAGTATACCACTGATCAAACCTATGAATCAAAAAGCTATAATTGACTATATAGAGTGAAAAAAATGAGTATTCACTATCGAAGAGCATACCATCATCTGATGATTAGGAGATAGTATAGCAAGCATTATCGCTGAAAATAATATAAGTACAAAGTTCAAAAAATTTTGAATCCCAGATATCTTTCCATCTCTCGTAGGTAATCAGGAGTATATGAGAAATTTAGTTGGATTGGATGAAGAAGATCTATCAAAAAACATTTTAGATATATTATCATAAACCATGCAAAACTTCTATAAATGAAAAACAGTTTTACTCACTTGATCCACAGGCTTCAAATGAAGCTGGTTATCTTTATGGTTACATAGCATGTGAGCAAAAGTAGTTGGATATGCGTTGGAACCACATACACAGCCAAATCTCTTCACGGCTTTGAAATTAAACGATAAAATCACTCAAGTGATTGGAGATATTACCGATAGTGAATTATTATCACAGACTATTGATATATATCAGCCCGAAATGATATTTCATTTAGCAGCACAACCTATAGTAAGAGAAAGCTATAAAAATCCAGTATATACCATTAAAACTAATGCAATAGGAACAACAACTATTTTGGAAATGATTAGAATCAAGGAATGTATCAAATGAGCAGTCCTTATAACAACAGACAAAGTATATGATAATAAAGAACGGATACGACCATACAGAGAAAATGATAGATTATGAGGATTCGATCCTTATAGCAGCAGTAAAGCAATGGCAGAATTAGCGATAGATGCGTATACAAAATCATTTTTCCTAGAATGAAATAAGAAAGTAGCAGTAGTAAGAGCTGGAAATGTAATAGGATGATGAGATTGGTCTAGTGATAGACTGATACCTGATATCGTAAGATCAATCATGCAATGAGAAAAACTAACACTCAGAAATCCTAACGCAGTAAGGCCTCGACAATATATGTTGGAAGCACTATTCGGATATTTGATCATCTGAGCAAATCTTTTTGAAAATGATAAATATCTTTGAGCATACAATTTCGGACCAGATATAAGCGACACACTCAAAGTCATAGATATTGTAACAAAAGCTATTGAAATATTATGAAAATGAGAATATGAAGTAAAACCAGAAACCAATAATAAAATGCATGAGGCTGGATTACTATTGCTTGATAATACAAAGGCAAAACTCTTATTATGACGGACACCAAAATATAATGTACAGGAAGTTCTTAAAAGAACACTTAATTTCTATAGAGCATTTTATGCTAATGAAAATCTAGAAAAATTAGCACTGGAAGAAATAAATCAATTTATGTAATAATTCATATAATGAGTTAATGAAGTAATTTTATATTCTATCTCATGTCATGTTAGATCAAAATATCTTATCTTTTCTAAAAGAATTCATTGAAAAGAAAAAAACAGAATTTGTACCATGAACATCACCTGTTCCCGTTTCAGGAAAAGTATTTGATGAAAAAGAATTAGAATACATGATGGAAGCTATCATGGACTGTCATCGGACAGAAGGCAGATGGAACGATATGTTTGAAAAAAAATTCTCTGAATTTTTAGGCACAAAATATGTCATAACAGCTAATTCATGAAGTTCAGCAAACCTACTAGCTATCACAGCTTTGACAGCTAAAGAACTTTGAGCAAGACAATTAAAGAAATGAGACGAAATAATAACTGTAGCGGCATGATTTCCTACAACCATAACACCCATCATCCAAAACGGTTTTGTACCTGTTTTTGTAGATGTTGATTTAGAAACATACAATATCAATATAGAACAACTCAAATTAGCACTTTCAGACAAAACTAAAGTAATCTTTATAGCACATACGCTAGGAAATCCATTTGACTTGGGTGAAATAGTCAAAATATGCAAAGAACGCAATTTGTGGCTTATAGAAGACAACTGCGATGCACTAGGAAGTACATACAATGGAACCTATACAGGAAACTTTGGAGATATATGTACATTTTCATTCTATCCAGCACACCACATGACTATGGCTGAATGATGAGCATTGGCAACCAACAGTCCTATTTTGGCAAAAGTCATAAGATCTTTCAGAGATCGGTGAAGAGATTGTC
>CAZKEK010000002.1:24720-30725 GCA_964551805.1 uncultured Candidatus Peribacteria bacterium | reverse complement strand
CCAACCATCACAGAAACACATTATTCATGAGCCACACTAAACGGATCAGTTTACATAAGTGGAACAGCAATTACCGCAGATGGAATATATACACTTATACTACGAGACAAAGCAGGAAATAGTACAGAAACAAGATTCATTATCGATAAAACACAACCCACACGAGCAGGTATAACATCATGAACATACATATCAGGAAACGTAACACTGACCTACAATGATACAAATATTTCTTGAGCAAGCATCAATGGAAATCCATTTGCCAGTGGAACAACATTTTCTACAGAACAAGTATATACGTTTATTATTACTGACCTAGCGGGTAATAGTACAGGAGCAACATTCACTATAGACAAAACATTACCGACACGATCTGGAGTCACCTCATGAATCTATTACAATAGCAATCAAAGCATAACCTACAATGATACAAATATATCTGGTGCAACGATAAACGGCACACCATATACCTCATGAACACCAATAACTACAGACGGAATAAAAACATTTATCGTAACAGACAAAGCAGGAAGCTTCACAGGGACAATATTTATTATCGACAAAACGGCACCAGCTGGCATAAGCATAACCAGTCCAACAACAAGTAGTTATCGACAAACTGCAACTACCTATACCATAACACGAAGCACAGGAAGTGAAATAAATTTTTGACAGAATCCTCTTAGGATAGAGTTTTCCAACAACGGATTTTTGTGATGATCATATACAGCTATCATCACTACAGGAACAAACAACAATGGATCATTATCGTGGACAGTAAATTCCATAGACACCTCATCAGCACAAATAAGAATTATTGCAACTGACCTTGCAGGAAACACTGCGACATTTACAGGAAATCAATTTAAAATTGATAGTACACCACCAACAAGCCCAACATTTATATATCCCATCTGATCAGAATTTTTCAAATGATGAAGTGGATATCTCATAAGTCGAACATGAGGACTAGACAGTAATCTTTCAGGAAAAATTCTGGAACAATCCAACAACGGATGATCAAGTTTTACTACGATCACTACACTAGGAGATGGAACGTTTTCTTATCTTCGAACACCAAGTGCAAGTATAAATCTAAGTACCGTAAGACTCGGCCTAAAATATCAAGATAAATGATGACTTACAAGTCCATATGTACAAACAGCAGATTTCACCGTTGATTCCACAAAGCCTACACTCACCTTTACCGATACCAATACCAACCGAAGAAACACCAATGCTACAGGAACAGCTACGGCAACAGATACACTTGCCGGACTTCGATCTACAGGAATTCTGTATAGAACAGATACGCAATTCGATCAATATTGTAATGGATGATCTACAACAGTCCCAGTACTTAGTACAGACGGAACATGATATGTATATGCATGCGTACAAGACAAAGCAGGTAATGTAACTACCTGAGTACAAATGTATAAAATAGATAAAACAGCGCCAGTAGTTACTATGCCAGCAGACAAAATAACAAATGTAGCGACAGGAATAAATATTAGTATAGATGGAAATGTTTCTTGAATATCATGATATACACGATCAAAACTATCATGACCTACAGGATGAACAATTACATTTAGTTCATTAATCGTACAAAATCCAACAGTGACAGGAAGTTGAGATGGCACATATATATTACAAGTAGTAGTAAAAGACAATGCAAACAATATAGCCACCGGAACGATAAATTTTACACGACATACTGTTGCACCTATACTTACAGGAACAAGCATGAGTGTATTAAACAATACTGCTACATTTACGTTTACAGGAAACGAAGAATGAACAATAACGTATTCATGAATGTGCGGAAACGGATCATTATCTACTGCTCTTTCATGAAGAAATAGTACAATATTTACGTTAGCAAACGGAACATATTCTGGATGTATGATAAAAGTAACCGATAGCGCAGGAAATGGATCAGCACGACTACTTCTCCCTACATTTACGATAAATTATTCAGCACCATCAGGTGGCGGATGATGATGAGGTGGTGGATGAGCTAGTATAATACCAGAAAAAAAAGATGTCTGTGTAGATGGAGATTATTCTGGAAATCCCAATGATGGACTATGTAAAGATTTAACAAAAACAGAAGTAAATACCTGAACGATATCAAGTACAGCTACAGGAAAACGAATCACCTACACATCACCATTCAACAAAGAACTTACCGATGCATATTTTTACGCATACAACGCAAAAATAACTACCGTAAATGATATCAAACGAGTAAATATGACCGGAATACTTATTAGAGCCCACCTAGCCAAAATGATGTCAGAATATGCAACCAAAGTTGTCGGACTGACACCAGATACGACCAGAAAATGTAACTTTTCTGATATGCAAAACCAGACAGAAGAATTCAAAAAATATGCAATTATGTCATGTCAGCTTGGACTTATGTGACTCAAAACGGACGGTTCTCCCGCAACCACATTCCAGCCAAATGAGCAAGTAAATAGAGCAATTTTTGGAACGACACTATCAAGGACACTACGAGGAGATACCTACAATGGCGGACAAAATCGATATAGTAAACATTTAAACGCGCTACTTACCAACAAAATAATTACTTCTACAGGAAATGTTTTCAATCGAGAACTAAGAGGATATGTAATGTTGATGATGTTGAGAGGAGACAAAGCTACAAAAAAAAGTAACTATACAAATTTCACCTCACTTCGATGAACAAAAATATTTGTCCCCAATGAAACACAAACCACTACAACAACAGAAACAACATTTATCAAAAGCATAAACAAAAATTATCAATTTAGTGTAGGATATACTGCAGGAGAAACAGATGTTGGAATAAAATATCTCCAATACTTTCTTAAAACACAAAAATATTTTACCGGAACAATCAACGGCATAAACAGCTCCGCAACGGTTGATGCACTCTTCCAATTTCAGCTCGACAAAAAAATCATTACCAACAAAAACGACACCTGAGCATGATATCTTGGACCAACAACTAGAGAAACTATAAATCCGTTACTCAAAAAGCTGCTCAATCCATAGTATTGAAAACAAAAACCAAATAACTATTATATAGACACAATCACGTCATTCCCGATCTATCCGCTAAAGCGGATTAAACGTCGAGAATGACGTAGCGAAGTAATAGAAATTCTAAATTCTGCATTTTAAATTCTGCATTCATAAAAATGTTACTCACCATCGGTCTCGAAATCCACATAAAATTAAAATCAGCACATAAAATGTTTTGTCAGTGCAAAAACGAGCAAAATTTTGATAATCTTGTACCAAATACCAATATTTGTCCAGTATGTACAGGACAGCCAGGAGCGCTTCCTACCTTGAGTGATGATGTTTTACAAAAAGCACTCTTGCTAGGAAAAACACTAAATTGTACCATAAATGAATATTCTCAATTTGATAGAAAATCATATTTTTATCCTGATCTTCCTATGGGATATCAGATTACTCAGCTCTATCACCCGACAAACACCGCAGGACATGTTTCATTTTTTTTGAATAATTATACGACAGAAAAAACTATCCACATCCAAGATGCACACATGGAAAACGATACTGCAAAAATGATTCATTCCCAATGACAAGCATTGCTTGATTTCAACCGTGCAGGGACACCATTGATAGAAATTGTAACCAATCCCGATTTTACCACCTCCGAAGAAGTAATAGAATTTCTCAAAGAACTCCAAAGAATAGTCAGATTCAATGATCTTTCTGATGCAGATTTGGAAAAAGGACAAATGAGAGTAGACGTAAATATCTCCCTCAGACCTACAGAAACAGACATCTTTGGAACCAGAGCAGAAATAAAAAACATCAACTCATTTGGAATGATAAAAAGAGCAATTGAACACGAACAAGCAAGACAAGAAAAAATATACGCAGACGGAGAAACATTTTCACAACAAACAAGAGGACGAGATGATGCAAAAGGAGAATCCTATCTGATGAGATCAAAGGAAGACGCACTCGACTACAGATATTTTCCAGAACCCGACCTTCCACAGCTACACGTAGATAATGAAACAATGAAACGACTAAACGAGAAAACCATAGTTATTCCACACAAAATCATCAAAAAATTTAGTCAAGACTACGGCTTCAACAAAGAATATATCAATGCATTAATCAGCGATTATGAGATACTAAAATATTTTTTAGAAATAGAGAATCATCTGACATCTACCAAAGAATCATCTGAAATCATCAGCAAACTTATAGCCAAACGAATGGCTTGACCAATAGCTGCACGACTCAAAGAAAACTTCAAAACCATCAACGAACTCCCCTTCAACCAAGACACATTCATCGAATTTTTAACCAAAGCACAAGAGGGATCTCTCATAGAAAATCAGCTCAAAGTAGTCATGCAAGAGATGTTGTCTACAGGAAAAAATCCATCAGAAATTATCAAAGAAAAATGATTCGATGCACCAGCTATCGATAACAATGAAATAGAGCTTATCGCCAAACAAATCCTCGAAGAAAATCCTGCGATAGTCCAACAATACAAAGACGGAAAAACAACAACAATATGATTTTTCATCGGGCAATTAATGAAGAAAACCGCAGGTAAGACCAATCCAAAAATTGCTCAAGAGATATTTGAAAAATTATTAGGATAAAATATTCAACTCCACGTATGTGGAGTTTTTTTTACAAAAAAAAACTCAGCAGCTTCCACCACCGAGTTGTATATAAAAAAATACGAATACTTTTCACTCCTGCCTGCGGCAGGCAGGTTTAGTTTTTCACTTTTCACTAAATTTTTATATCGTAGTCAGCACATAAATACCAAGTCCGAGCATAAGTATTCCTACAATCAAATGAATCAATTGAGTCTTTTCATGTTTTACTTTAGCTAATTTATCGACATTTGCATATCAGAATGCGACCATAATAGCGATGATCAACATCGGTAAAACGAAAATAAGATTGTAGACAATAAGATAGAGATATCATCGGAAATTTAAATTTTTGCTCTGAGAACTAAGGAATCATAGAATAGTAAAATACGGACCAGATGAACACGGAAGAAGAAATAAGCTAACTAATATTCCTATAAAAAACGCTCATCGAGGAGAAGAAACTTTATGAATAAGCTCTTGCATCTTAGGTCTCCAAGAAAAAGGAACTTCCATCACAAACCATTTTCCATATCGAAAATAATCTTTGAGATTAGCCAATCACACAAGCAATCAAAGTATTCAGACCACAAGTTTGAGAACAAATGTATTGTTAGCAGTTGCAAGAGCAGAAAACAATCACACACCCATAGCCAAATAGGTAAGAAACACAGCCAAAGAAAACATTATTCCTGCCATCAATGTCTTTCTTCTACTCTTGTGTCTCGTAAGTATAGTCGAAAGCAAAAGCAACATAACAGCAAACGCACAAGGATTTATACTATCAGAAATAGCAGCCGGAAGCATAATAGCAAAAAAAGATAATCTTTCAGAAAGACTTTTTGTTGCTACTTGTACAGATCAGGTTTCTGTAGTATTTTTACATGCTGCAGCAGATATTTGCGCTAATTTTCCAGAAAAATATTCTATAATATTCGTATCACCATTGATATAATCACAATCCGCACCACTGGTAATAACAAGAAATGGAACGCCGATTTTGTCATACGTCAAGCTATGTTTCTCGAGATACCCATTAAATTCATTCAGATTCTTTTTATTGAAAAATACTTCTTTTTTTTGAAGATCAAACTTTTTGGTAAGCTGAGTATCCTTGATATACTCCTCTACTTTTGCACAATGAGGACATCCATTACCATAAAACAAAATATATTCCTGAGCCATACTCACGCTCATCATTGCTACAAACGCAGCAAACATTCCTATCACATATTTCACTTTCATCACGACAATGTTAAGCACATAAAAAGAACATTAAAATTGTTAGTTATTCACTGTTAATTGTTAGTTATTCACTGTTAATTGTTAGTTATTCACTGTTAATTGTTAGTT
>CAZKEK010000002.1:10166-24620 GCA_964551805.1 uncultured Candidatus Peribacteria bacterium | reverse complement strand
TTAATTGTTAGTTATTCACTGTTAATTGTTAGTTATTCACTGTTAATTGTTAGTTGTTCACTATTAGTTGTATTTCGTTGTTTCTATAGTCAATACACCATACTGATCCACACTTACGGACAAAATATTTTCTACCTTAGTATCCAAAAGTTCATGATTAAGATAAACGATTCCCTTAGACAATCCACCAATATCTAAACCAGAAATATATTCTACATTTCCAATTTTTGCCAATGATTGTGCCTGAGCAAAATCTTTACTTACATGAAGTTTAGCTTTTTGAGCAATAAGTTTTGCTTGTTGCAAAGCGACATCATAATCTCCTGTATACACAAGAATACGTGATGTTTGCTCATCATTCATGACAGATTTTGAAAGAGAAGTATCCAAATTCATATGCTTTGGATAAGACATACCCAATCTTTTTGCCCAAAGCGGCAAAGTATATGAGACTATTGATGTATTGTCAAATATTTTTTGCAAAGAAGCAAATTCATCTTCCAAAGAATCTTGCGGTGTTGTGGTCAAATCGACATATTTTTGTTGAAGCTGATCCAACAGCGTTTGTGCTTGTTCCAAGGTAATAGTTTTATCTTTCATGTGTTCTCCTACCTCACCAACAATCTGTTGAAGCGATGATAAATCAGTAATTGTAGTTACATCAAACGTAGCCAAATTATGTTTTGCACATCAAAAAAACACCAAAGTACCCAACACACCAAGGAGTAAATATTTTTTCATATACTCTATATAAGTAAATAAAAATTATCTAGTAAATATAGATTGATTTTTGATAACCAAAGACAAAAGGACAAACATAATAATAAGGTTAAACAAACTTCATTCAAAACTTCCATAAGAGCTGTAAGCATACAATCCTACAGGGATTAAACTCACTACAAAAGAAAGCACAGAAATACCAAAAGAAAGAATCACCAAAGAAAGCAATCGTTTTTTGTATCTGATCATTCCTATACCAACAAACAACGAAAGCAATGAAAAAATAATTTTCAAGAGAACATAAATCAAAACACGAAGTCCGATACCAAATCCCAAACTAAACATAAATCCAAGCCCACTCAAAGAAATCAAAAAGGAAAAAATCCCAATTATTCAAGTAACCAAAGAAATTCGTCACACAACAGAAAATATAATTTTGAGATACGGCTGTACAGCATGATTGATATAAGCCACAAAATGAGAATTCAGAACATCTTTTACGATTTTATGATCAAGAAATTTTTGAACAAACTTTTGTTTCATTATTTTTTCCATATTTTCGTCTATTTTTTTCTCTACTTTGTCCAAAGCATCTTCTTCACTAAAATGTCTTTTTTGATGAGTGTGTTCCATAAGAAATAATTGGTAACCATATAAAAAATATAAATATACTGTCTATATATAAAATCTAGCAACAAATTCAAGCGTTTAAAATAAGCGCTAAATTCCAATAGACAAACCGTTGCTTAATAATTGACGAATTATAGACAAAAAGTAGCTGAATAATAGACAAATAATAGACGAAAAGTGGCTGTATTTCTAAATTCTAAATTCTAAATAGCTATAGTCCACAAATCCTCCACCCTGAAGGGTACCCCCTCCTTTATACAAAGGAGGACAAAAAAATATTCCATCACTGTTAGTTGTTCACTTTTCACTATTAACTATTCACCAAATCAAGCGTCTCTTTAGCTATCATAAGCTCTTCATTAGTAGGAATCACTTCAACTTTTGCTGCAGATCCAGGACCAGAAATAATACAAGCTCATCTTACACCAGCATTGGCTTTTTGATCGAACGTAATACCCAATCATCACAATTTTCGCATAATCTGCTCTCTAATATAATCAGATTTTTCTCAAACACCAGCAGTAAAAACTATATAATCAATTCATCACATCAAAGCAGTGTATGCACCAAGATATTTGACGATAGCATTAACATACATATTTATAGCTATGATACAATCAGCATGTCATTGAGCGACACCATCTTCGACATCTCTCAAGTCAGAGGAAACACCAGAAATACCAAGCAATCAGCTTTCTTTATTGAGCACAGAATCTATTTCTGCATAAGTTAAATTTTCATGTTTCATAAGATAAGGAATAATAGCAGGATCAATATCACCACATCTTGTTCACATAATAAGCCCCTGCAATGGAGTCATTCCCATAGATGTTTCTATAACCTTACCATCTATAATGGCAGCGATACTAGCTCAATTACCTATATGACAAGTAATAACTTTTGCTCATGTGTTGTGTAAATTATATTTTTCAACCAAAGTTTGATAGACATATTGATGAGAAATTCCATGAAATCCATATCTTCTTATTTTATACGTATCATAATATTTTTTTGGCAACGCATACAAATAATGTTCCTCATCCATGGTTTGGTGAAAAGCAGTATCAAATACCGCTACTTGTGATATTTGAGGCAAAAGTGTTTTACATGCCAAAATAGCCTGTAAATTTGCAGGGTTGTGCAATGGAGCCAAATCAGAACACTCCTCTATTTTTGCAATAACATCATCGGTAATAATGGTAGGATATTGGAAATATTCTCCTCCATGGACAACTCTATGACCAATAGCATCCAGTTCATCAAAAGAAGACAAAACTCAGGTATTTGGAGCAATCAAAACAGACAGTACCAATTGCAAGGCTTCGGTATGAGTAGCCAATTCTTTAGTAACCGTTTCTGTAAGATCATCACGAGTGTGTTTCAAAAAAGAATCATGCAATCAGATTTTTTCAACGTTTCACTTTGCCAAAACGGCAGCAGAATCCATATCAAAGAGTTGATATTTCAATGACGAACTTCAAGCATTAAGAACTAAGATTTTCATACTACAATATATTAGATAATAAAAAAGCTTTACGCAACGTATATATGTATACTTTTGATAATGTTTTTCAATTCAAAAAAAGCTCCAGAGAAAAATCCCTGGAGCAAGAATACAATAAGACGATTTTATACAGAAATATCTGCTTTAATACCTGGATGTGAATTATATCCCTCAACTTTAAAATCTTCATAATGAAAGCTGAAGATATCTTTAATGTCAGGATTAATAATCATTGTTGGAGCCTTACGTGGCTCACGGGTAAGCTGAAGTCTAGCTTGTTCAAGATGATTAAGATACAAATGGACACTACCACCTGTCCAAACAAATTCTCCAGGCTTAAGTCCACACACCTGCGCTATCATCATAGTCAATAAAGCATACGATGAGATATTGAATGGCACACCAAGAAAGGTATCACAACTCCGTTGATAGAGTTGTAAACTTAGCTTTCCATCAGTCACATCAAACTGAAACAAACAATGACACGGTGGTAACTCCATATACGGAATTTGAGCAACATTCCAAGAAACCACAAGATTCTGCCGAGAATTGGGATTCTTTTTAATCGTATCAATCGCTTTGGCAATTTGATCAATATGCCCACCATTATAATCAGGCCATGACCGCCATTGATATCCATAGACAGGACCAAGATCACCATCTTCTTTAGCCCATTTATCCCAGATAGTTACTCTATTATCCTTAAGATACTTAATGTTAGTATCTCCATTAAGAAACCACAACAATTCATAAATAATTGAACGAAGATGTAACTTCTTGGTTGTAAGTAAAGGGAACCCTTTGCTAAGATCAAATCGTATTTGATAGCCAAAAGTATCCAATGTACCAGTTCCGGTACGATCACCTTTTTGTGTCCCATTTTTGAGAATATGTTTCAAAAGCTTATGATATTCTGCATCAAATGGATTGATTTTTTTCATTTCTTTGTAATTCATACGTTTTTAATTTTAGTTTATATTATTTTTTTATTAAATACACATACCATATATATTTTTATAAAAAAATCAAGTCACAAAACAAACATCCTTCGACTTGAAAGCACAAGCCGATTTACTATATTAAGTAATCGAACAAAGTTCGAACGATAAAAGGTCCGACAAACCGGACCGATAAAAAGATACATTGATAAATTTATCGCCCGAAGGGCCTGTATCATTTTATCGCGACCAACGGGAGCTTTCATCGCACAGCATTTATCATTTAGTCGTATCAGTATGAATCAAAAAGAATTAATCCAGGATATCAACACGT
This sequence comes from uncultured Candidatus Peribacteria bacterium, assembly GCA_964551805.1. Taxonomy (GTDB): domain Bacteria; phylum Patescibacteriota; class Gracilibacteria; order Absconditabacterales; family Absconditicoccaceae; genus CAJBLF01. The sequence goes on along the minus strand of CAZKEK010000002.1, from coordinate 20,494 downwards.
ATTGGAAGAAAAATAAAATTTTCCAAAAATCGCTCGATCAAAGGTCAGAAAAATTTCAATCTGTCACCTATGACGGTCCTCCATTTGCATCAGGTACGCCTCACTTTTGACATGGACTCGCTTCTTCGCTAAAAGATGCTATTCTCAGATACAAAACCATGAAAGGATACAAAGTAAATAGAGATCGATGACGAGATTGTCACGGACTTCCTGTAGAAAAAGCAGTAGAAAAAGATTTGGGTATTGACGGAAAAAAAGACATCGAAGAAAAAATTGGTGTAGAAAACTTTATCGAAAAATGCAGAAGTTACGTAAGCAGTACAAGTGACGAACGAAGAACTTTTGTCGATCACATAGGAAGACGAGCAGATATGGATCATGCATATTATACAATGAATCTTGAGTTTATGCAGTCAGTTATACGAGTATTCCAAAACATGTACAAACAAAATCTCGTGTACAAAGGATTTAATGTCCAATGGATGTGTCCAAGTTGTGCAACTACACTATCCAATTCAGAAGTAAACGAAGGATACAAAGATAGACAAGATCCAGCAATCACCATAAAATTTCCACTCCTTCGAAACAAAGAGCATAATCAATGGAAATTCCAACCAGAACAATATGAAACTACTCCTGATGGATTCGTAGAAATTGTAGACTGTGTTATCAAACGTGACGGAAAAATTTTCATGAACTATAGCATAAAAGGACAAAAATATCTTTGCCCAGGATGAAAAGTAGAAAAATGAGACACGCTTGAATGAACAGTAGAAAAAGAGATAGCAGAAGAGCTTTGAGTCAAAGTAACAAAAATAACATCGCTTGGAAGTATCAAAGAAATATTACGCGGAGGATTATTCAATCTCAATATGTTTGAAATAGAAATCGAGGGAGAACCAAAACTTATGGAACCCGATAAATTACCACAAATGGTATGGGCAGAAATAATTCCTTCTGACAACAAACTAGGATTCGCGGTAAACATAGAAAACACTATCGTCGATGACGATTTTGAAATCATGAATCAATTTTATGACCTCTATCTCTATCACAACAGAATTTTTGAAAAAACAGATTCAAAAGCTCCATTTAGCGTACTTGCATGGACAACGACACCATGGACATTGCCAAGCAATATGTTTTTGGCTGTAGGAAAACAAATAGAATACTGCATGGTATTTGATAAATCTACAAAAGAATATTATATAGTTGCACAAGCATTGCTCAAAAGTTACTACAAATCAGCTGATGAATATCTATTGGTAAATACATTCAAAGGAGAACATCTTGTTGGTCTAAGCTACCAGCCACTCTTCCCGCATATCAACAACAGCACTATAGATCAAAACTATAAAGATCAATTTTTCAAAATCATAGCAGGTGAATTTGTTAGCACCGAAGATGGAACCGGTATCGTACATATAGCACCAGCATTTGGTATGGACGATTACAACGCCGTCGCTGAATTCTTGCCAAGAGAAGATTCCAAAAATTGGCTCTTTTTGCCCGTAAATGATTACGGTGAATTTACCGATGAAGTACCTGAATGGAAATGAACCAGAGTTTATGACGCCAATAAAGATATCATCCAAAGACTCAAAGAAGAAGGAAAACTTATCGGACAAAAATCATACGAACATTCCTATCCACATTGCCGAAGATGTGACACACCATTGATTTCCAAAGCGCTTACGAGCCGATTTATCAAAGAACAAGAACTAGCAAAAGATACCGTACCCAACGCAGAAAAAATTTGATTTGTCCCAGAATGAGTCAAAAAAAGATTTATCGATGTCTTAAAATCAGCACCAGATTGGAATCTTGCAAGAAATAGATATCGAGGTTCTCCATTACCAATTTGGGAAAACACCAACAATCCAGAAGATCGTATTGTTTGTGGAACATTGGAGGAAATTTACCAATGAACGAGAACAGGTTCACAAAATGTAACTAAACATATCGTTATTAGACATGGAAAAACAAAAAACAATGAAACACATATCCACGATAGCTATAGTACTACCCATCTCAATGACGAAGGAAAACAACAAGCACAAGAGATAAGCGAATATCTCGATACCGTAAGCCAACAAGACGACCGAGTACTTATACTCACACCATTGGAAAGAACACGAGAAACGGTTGCATTATTTATAGAAAAAAAAGTTTGAAAAAATCTTACTGACCTACAAAAAAAATATCAAGACATCCAAAAAATATATCAGAACCTTCGAGACGAGAAAAAAATTCAAGAATATCTCCAAGACGCTTCGACACAGAAATTATTTGAAATCGATGAAAAAATTTATGTCGATTTTAGAACAACAGATCTCATTTTACCAGAATTACAAAATGAAATATTTCCTCCACACCTCACCATCAGCAAACCAACAAACCAAAAACTTAGTCCAGAATGAGAATCTATTGATGAGGTAACAGCAAGATGTAGTGCATATATGGCAGACATCAACCAAAAATTTGCAACAAAAACCGTCATTACTATCACCCATAGAGACTCCGTTATTTTGATACAAAAGACATTCAAAGATTTTGATTATCTGACCAAAAAATATGAATATTCTCCTGACAACGGACATATGAATATTTTCTACCGAGACAACGAGAGAAACCAACAAATTGACCTTCATAAACCGTATGTAGACAGCTACCGATTCAAAAAATGAGATCAAGAATATCGTAGAATTACCGAAGTTATGGATTGTCGATTTGAATCATGATCTATGCCATTTGGTCAATGTGGATATACCTGATGATCTTCGACGTGATGATCTTCGACCTGATGACTAATTTATCCTGCCGACTTTATCATCGAAGGATTAGACCAAACCAGAGGACGATTTAGAACTATGCATGTATGTGGAAACGCTATCATGAAAAAAAACTCATTTAATAATGTAATCATCAATGGTCTCGTTCTTGCAGAAGATGGGAAAAAGATGGCAAAAAAATTAAAAAATTATCCAGACCCAAAAGAATTATTTGAAAGATATGGAAGCGATGCTTACAGATTATATCTTTTATCTTCACCAGCAGTAAGGGCAGAACCGATAAGATTTTCAGAAAAATGAGTGGATCAAATTTACAAAGACTTCACATCATCTATTATAAACGCATACAAATTTTTTGAAACTTATGCAAAAGTAGACAATCGATCAACAGACAACACAACAATATATTTCATGAGACATGGAAAAGCAACCGGAAAAGAAGACGAAGCAACACTTACCGACGAAGCAAAAAAAACCATGAAAGAGTCAGAATTCATTGAAAATGTTTTGAGAATCAATCCAGAAATAATTTATACGAGTCCATTGCCTAGAGCAAAAGAAACAGCCAAAATTGTTGCAAACATCATCGAAGAATATAGAAATAAAAAAATAGAAATCAAAGAACATGCAGGATTGGGAGAAGGAAATGAAAACAGCACCATACAGTTTCATACAGAGATTCTTGAACAAGAAAAAGGAAAAAATATTCTGATTATTGGTCACGAAAACAATTTTGCTCCGTTACGAAAACATTTATTCAATGCGGAAAAATCACTTCACCCCCTCGAAGCTATTAAACTTCCAAACTCGCCTATCACCAACGAACTCGATAAACGAATTTTAGCAGAGCTCCACAATCTTGGAATCCAATTTGAACAAGAAATGAATAAATATTTTTTGGATACTAGTACAAAATTAGTATTATGATTTATCGAAAAACTCAATAACCGATTTATCAGAAGATCTAGAAGAAGATTCCGAGCATCAGGAATGGATCAAGACAAGAGCTCAGCATTTGGTACATTATTTGAAATACTCCAAAATTATCTAAAAATATGTGCGCCATTTGCACCATTTATAAGTGAACATTTGTATCTCCAATTACAAAAATTTATTCGTATACCAAATACATCAATACACCTTACCGAAAGTATCCACCTAGAACATCTCCCACTCTATACAGAAAAATATATAGACAAAGATTTGTTGGAAGAAACAGAAATAGTAAGGAAAATTATTTCATTGGGATTGTTCATTAGATCAAAAAATAAAATCGCAGTAAAACAACCATTGAGCAAAATGCAAGTCACTATGTAAAAGTTCAACAATTTGTATGATAAAAACATTTGCAAAACCAAATACTTTATATATCATAGATTCAACCTTTTATACTTTTACCTATTTGTAATATGCCAGCAAAAAAAACTGTAAAAAAAAGTTCTATGGAACAAAAAGCTAAAACTATCAAAAAAAATGTAGCAAAAGAAGTTAAGGTAGTAAAAAATTCAGTAGAACAAAAAGCTAAAAGCTTTGCAAAAGACGTAGAAAAAGAAGCTAAAGTTATTTCTCACGAAGGAAAAGAAATCGGAAGCAAAATTGGAACACGATGGGAAGTTTCTAGCACAGAAGAAAAAACATACACTATTCTTGGAATCATTCTTTTGATTTTTGGAATATTCTATATGAGACAATTTTTGGGAGGAATGATTTTGGTAGTTATTGGTATTCTTTTCGTTACAGGATTCTTTATCAAAAGAAACAAAAAATAATTTTTCTTTGATAATCATATATACGACCTCTATCACAACGATAGAGGTTTTTTTATTTCTCTTGATAATCCAGCTCTTTTCGATAAAAAATGCATATACTCAATATAACAACATATTAACCTGCAACCTACAACATTTTAACCTTTCAACAATATACTATGGCAAAACTCACCCCAAGAGCAAAAGATTACAGCGAACGATACAACCAACTCGCGTGAGAATTAGCAGAAAATTCAGCCGTCAGATGATGTATGGTGATCAAACCATATGGGTTTGCATTACGAGAAAATATCAGAGATGTACTCGATAAAATGTTCAAAAATACAGGACACGTAAACGCGTACTTCCCAATATTTATCCCAAAATCTTTTTTGAATAAAGAAGCTTCTCATGTAGAACATTTTGCAAAAGAATGTGCTATCGTGACACATTATAGACTCAAAAATTCACCAGATGGAAAAGGAGTTATCGTAGATCCAGACGCAAAACTTGAAGAAGAACTTATCGTGAGACCGACATCAGAAACAATTATTTGGAATAGTTACAAAGATTGGATTCATTCCTATCGTGATTTACCATTGCTCATCAACCAACGAGCAAATGTAGTCAGACGAGAAATGAGAACCAGATTGTTCTTGAGAAGTGCAGAATTTTTATGGCAAGAAGGACATACCGCTCACGCAAGCGCAGAAGAAGCAGATGCAGAAGCAAGAAAAATGCTTGATGTCTACAACGATTTTTGTGTAAACTTCATGGCAATTTCACCAAGATTGGGAACTAAACCAGAACACGACAAATTCGCTTGAGCAGTCGCTACCTACGCAGTAGAGCCAATGATGCAAGATGGAAAAGCATTACAAGCAGGGACAAGTCATAATCTCGGACAAAATTTTGCAAAAGCGTTTGATGTAAAATTCACCAACGAAAAAAACGAATTAGAATATGTATATGCAACCTCTCGATGAGTTTCAACAAGATTGATCGGAGGGCTTATCATGGCACATTCCGACGACAATGGGCTTGTTTTACCACCAGCATTAGCACCGCTTCACGTCGTTATCGTTCCTATTTTCAAAACACCAGAAGAACTTTCTCAGATCAAAGACTACATTCAGCCACTTATCGAAAGATTTGAGACCACTAGACTCGAATTCCCATCAAAATATTTTAAAGAAAGTATTCCATTGAGATGGAAGCTTGATGAAGACAGCAACAAATCTGCTGGTCGAAAATTTAATGAATACGAACTCAAAGGTGTGCCTATCAGAATCACGGTAGGGGCAAGAGATATAGCAAATGGTATGGTAGAAGTTTTCAAAAGAGAATCTGGAGAAAAAGAAAATGTTAAGATAGAAGAAGTCGATCTCAATATCGATAAATACCTCTACAAAGCACAGAATAATTTATTAAAGAAAAATACCGCATTTAGAGAAGAACACACTTTCGTCGTAGACAGCTACGAAGAGTTCAAAGAAAAAATCGAACAAGGATTTGTCCTCGCACACCGAGACGGTACAGAAGAAACTGCAGACAAGATCAAAGCAGAAACCGCTGCTACCGTCAGATGTTTACCGTTTGATGAAGAAAAGAGCTGAAGCGATAGCGAAATCCCGCAAGGCGGGACAGGAGTATGTATCATTACCGGTAAACCAAGTGAAAGAAGAGTATTGTTTGCAAGAAGTTACTAAAAGATTTATTACATAACCAAACACCCTATGAAAGAAAACAAAGAATTTATTCAAGGAACAGAACTAGAAACAAAACTAGAAACAAAACCGGAAAAAGAAAACAAAACAAAAAAAACACGTAAAGGCACAGCACAAGAAATAGAAGATATTTTTTCTGGAAAAATAGTACCAAAATTTCATTGTGTTGATTATAGTTCAAAAGGAAAAAGAAAAGAGCTGAGAAAACTCAAAGAAAAACTTAAGGAAATAAAAAAGAGAAAAGACATAAATCGAGATGACTTAAATAAGTGGAGACCAAAAGATTTTAATAGATAAGAGGATACATACGAACGAAACAATACATATATTTACAATATAAATTTTAATATTTCATATGTAGTTTTCATCCCAACAGCAAGCAACGTTGAACCTGGAGACAAAGACTGGCTCATTAATGATCTAATCAATTTGAAAAAGCAAAACTTCAAATCAATAGAGATTACAGATATTTCAGCAGTTGATGAAAAAATATGGAAACCAAGCCTAGAAAGAGCAGATGTTGTGTTTTTTGAATGAGGAAATAGTTATTACTTAATGAGACGATTAAACAAATCTGGGTTAACAAAACTATTACCCGAATTATTAAAAGATAAAGTATATGTAGGGGTAAGTGCAGGAAGCATGATCACCAATCCTGATTTAGGATTAAAAATATCTCAAGAAATATATGAAGAAGATATGGTAGAAACAGAAGAATTAGATGGTTTGAATTTTGTAGATTTTTATTTTCTACCTCATTTAAATTCTAAATGGTTCAAAAAAGTGAGAAAAGAAAACATAGAAAAAATTGGAAATGGAATAGATAAAACCATTTATGCTCTTGATGACAATTCTGCATTAAAAATTATTGATAACAACATTGAAGTAATTAGTGAAGGAGAATGGTTTGTTATCAATGGAAAAGAAATGTCTAATTAATTTGTCCTATACGCCTACCAGATCAAATTTTTAATGGAGGTCAGCACTCCTGCCTACCGCAGACAGGTCGAATAAGAAGCAAACATTAAGTGATAATATAACCAGAACAATCAGAGTCTTGCTTTATATTCTCAAAAATAATTTATGCGATTAAATTATCTAATTATCAAAGTAAAAGATTTGCAAAGAGCTAAGGATTTTTATATTCAATTATTACAACAAGAGCCTTACAAAGAAGAACCAAACAGAATGGTCGTATTCAAATTTGAGAATATTAAAGTCGGTCTCTACAATCCTTTGGCTGATGGTTGTACTTTGGATGATACTGATTTTGGGACCAACACCATACCATGTTTTGGTACAGATAATTTAAAATCCGAATTAAAACGTGTTTCAAACTTCGCGGAAATTACCTCACAGAATAAAGTAGATTACCATGAATGGTTTGAATTTAAAGACTCTGAAGGGAATATTTTAGAAATACATAAAATATAAGAAAATATATCACTCAACAGGACTTACCTTCCATCCCCGACCTAATTAAATTTCAATGAAACGTCGAGACATCAATCGAGAAGCTAACGTTATCGAAAATATACAACATTTTATCAATCACACAACAGACATGAAAGAAATGAAAGATAAAACTATAAATGTGGAAGATCTATATAGAAAAAAACAATCAAAGTTTGAAAAAGATAAACAGGAATGTATAAGACAGCAAAAAGCTGCTTTGGAAAGAAATTTCATAGACGAAAATTTTCTAGAAACTATTATAAATATATAACCATCAAAAAAAACTGGAATTTCTTCCAGCTTTTTTGCTAAACTTATTTTTTTACACCATTTTTCTTTCTGTCTGAATCCGTAAGAAATATTTTTCTCAATCTGATATTTTTCGGGGTAATTTCTACATATTCATCGGTACTGATATATGCCAACGAATCTTCAAGCGTCAATGGAATAATTGGTTCTAATCTCATAGATTCATCATTTCCACTTTCTCTGACATTCGTCTGCTGTTTATTCTTGGTAAGATTAACTACCATATCTCCTGGTTTTGCACTTTCTCCCACAATCATACCTTCATACATAGCTGCTTGTGGCAAGATAAAGATTTTTCCTCTTTCTTGCAACTTCCAGATACTATATTTCATACATTTTCCATTTTCTTGACTGATCATAGATCATGTTGTTCTCTTGGGAATATCTCCTTTGTACGGAGCGTAATGAGAAAACGAATTGTACATAATCCCCTCTCCCTTGGTAAGCAAGACAAACTGCCCTCTAAATCAGAGCAATCCTCTTGTTGGTACTTCAAAATGCAAGGTAGTTACGCCATTTATAGTACTCATATCTGTCATTTGTCATTTTTTCTTTGCTACGATATCTATAATTGTACCTGCCAATTTTTCATCAACATTGATAATAACATTTTCAATCGGCTCAGTTTTATGTCCATGTTCTTGTTTGAAGATTACCTGTGGAGCAGAAACTTGTATTTCAAATCCTTCTCTTCTCATAGTTTCGATAAGCACAGACAAATGCAGTTCTCCTCTACCAGACACCGCGAATCTATTTCCTCATTTATCAAAGTCGATTTCCAATCCCACATTTGTTTGCAATTCTTTACGAAGTCTTTCTTGGATATTTTTGGACGTAACCAATTTTCCTTCTTTTCCCGCAAATGGAGAATCGTTGACAAGAAAATCCATAGTCAAGGTAGGTGCATCCACATGAATCGGTGGAAACGCTTCACATCACTCTACTCCTATAGTTTCTCCTACATAAATATTTGGGATACCAGCAATAGTTACAATATCACCACAAAGTGCCTGCTGAGTTTCTACTCTAGATACACCAAGCGTAGTAAATATTTTAGTTATTTTTCCTTTTCTTTTGTTTCCTTCATTGTCAAAAACAACAACGTCTTGTCCTTGTTTGAGTGTTCATTCATATACTCTTCCAATTCCAAGCCTTCCGATAAAATCATCATATCCAAGATTAGCAATTTGCATACGAAAGGGTTTATCAGAATAATCTGGTGCAGGTTTCACTTCTCTTTCTATCAGATCAAACATCGGAAAAATATCCCCAGATTCTTTTGCTACAGCAAAATCTTTGAGATCATCAAACGCATATCCACCTTTAGCACTACAGTAAATAATAGGAAAATCTGCTTGTTCATCAGTAGCACCAAGCGTAAAAAACAAATCAAAAAGTTGATTGATTACCCAAGTAGGTCTTGCGGTATCTTTATCTATTTTGTTGATTACTACGATTGGTTTGAGTCCAAGTTCCAATGATTTTTTAAGCACAAATTTTGTTTGTGGCATCGGTCATTCATATGCATCGACAAGAAGCAAGACACTATCCACCATTTTCAAAACTCTCTCTACTTCACTTCCAAAATCAGCATGACCTGGAGTATCTATAATATTGATAACATTATCGTGATACATCACAGAAGTATTTTTGGAATAGATGGTAATTCCTCTTTCTCTTTCTTGATCATTACTATCCATAATAAGATTCTGATCCTCCGCCAATTTCATGGTTCCCGACTGCGTCAACAATTGATCGACTAAAGAGGTTTTTCCATGATCTACATGGGCAATAATCGCAATATTTCTAATTTGCATAGGTAAAGATAAACACTAAAAAAAAGCTTTTTTGCAAAGCTTTGATGTAAAATACATCTCGATTACTCAAGATACTACTCTTTTCCTATGAAATTACAACACTCAATTCTAACGAGATATTTGCCGACATTTGTTTCTAAATGCTAAATTCTCTTTATTTCTAAATTTTTTTTATTTCTAAATTCTAAACACGTCTCTTTTACGTCATTCCGGCAGCCTGCCCCGCAGGACTGCGTGGGCCAAGAAATTGCAGCCGGAATCTATACAATACAAACCCGCTTACCACAGGCAAACTGGATTCCCGATCAAGTCGGGAATGACGTACGGTTGTTTTCTAATTTCTAAATTGTTTATTTCTAAATTCTAAACACGTCTCTTTTACGTCATTCCGGCGCCAAGAAATTGCAGCCGGAATCTATACAATGCAAACCCGCTTACCACAGGCAAACTGGATTCCCGATCAAGTCGGGAATGACGTAC
>CAZKEK010000002.1:0-10066 GCA_964551805.1 uncultured Candidatus Peribacteria bacterium | reverse complement strand
GGTTGTTTTCTAATTTCTAAATTGTTTATTTCTAAATTCTGACTTCTGACTTCTTACTTCTTACTTCTTACTTCTTAATTAATTTCGCCACTACCATAATCCTTTTTTTATCTGTACCAAGCGGATAACATCACATCAAGGTAATATAGCTTCCACCAGCATTTTGATAGGTCATATATTGAGCGTTTACTTGTGTTGGCTGAACGATAAAAATATCTACTACTTTATATTCATAAAGATTACCTTCTCGTAAAACCTGTATCAAAGTATTATCTTTGAGCTTAGGAATATCTTTGAAAATAGTTCCATAAGGATTTGATTTCCATACTTCATAACTGGTATGTCCAAACAATAACGTATTTCCTTCTTCTCCAGGAGCAGGTGTAGTAGGATATTTTACAATTCCCTCATAAAGTTCCTTATCAAAACGTCCTTTAGCAAAATCTACGGCTGGCATATTTTCCATAGTGATAATAGGTACATCAAGCGCGATTGATGGCACCAAAAGTCTATTTACCGGAGGCAAAGTATTAAACGACAAATTATAGTCTTTTAAATGAGATTGAAGCATTTCTTCCGTAGAAGGCGTAAGCGTATTTGCATCAGCATTTTGTTGATACGTTTTGAGCAATCATTGGATTTCTCCATCATTTTTTTCAGCTAGATCTACAATAGAAGCTATATTACTATCTTGAGAAAGCTCAGTAGAACTGATCGGAGCTACGGAATGAGTTTCTGTAAACAAATCATTAAAATTGGAAGCAAACAAATTTAAATTGGTAAACACCAATACTCAAGCAAAAACGATACCAAAAAAAAGTACAAAAGTTCTTATTTCACGTCGAAATGAATGTATTGATGATGTATGATGACGCATAATACAAAGACAATAAATAAATAGTTTAGCTATATAAGTATATTCGTAGCCACAAAAAATACAAAAAAATACAACAAACCGACAAACTACACCTTGACAGAAATGACAAAAAAGATTTCATTATATATGTTTTACCTTGAAAATTTTGGAGATTACCGTATCATCTCAGCATATATTTTAGCAAATACACTCACCAACGTGCTCAATCTCATAGCCATTTCCTACAAAAACATATGACCATTTCAGGACAAACTCCTGAGTGTGTTTTTCAATACGGGAAAAATGCTTATCAAAGCACCAATTGGATCAGGAAAAAGCTTTCTTTTCTTTGATGGACCTATCTATGGATTATATAAGTATAGTGCAAGAAACATCCTAAACACCAAATCAAAAGAATGATACATCAAGGTTATTTTTGAAGTAAACCAAGAAACCTATCTAATTATAAGAAATATAAAAAAAGGAAAATCCAAAGATTCTTGCGAATCAAAACTCTACAAACTAGAATGAACATTTGATTTTGCTGATGAATCTCCACTCCAACACGACAAAGACATAGAAACACTCTTGAGACAAGATGGATCAATACAACGAGATGAAATTACCTTCAAAAACGAAACCGATCTCCAACAAACATTACAAACAATCCTTCCCCCAAGAGAAGTAATTATGAATACTATATTTTTAATGCAAGATTCAGACAATATTTTTGAGCTTACCCCGGTAGATAGATTAACTATCTTAAAAAACGTTTTCAATCTCATGGGAATTGATGAGGCCAAAGATATTTTAGCAGACAAAAAAAGAGAAATCCGATACAAAATAAAATCCAAAACTGACATTTCCAAATATGACGAAAAGCTCAAAAACAGCATAAAAAGCTACCTTTCTACGTTTGACGACACCACCACGAAAATTCACAACGCATTTGATTTCCAAGAAGAACAAAAATTTTTTGATGAACGAAAACTTATAGAAGAAAAAATACAAATTACTGATTTTTCTCTCAAAGATTTTCCTAGCAATCGAGACCAAAAACTTACTACCTACGTCCAAGAAAAGAAATCACAAGAACAAAAATTACTTCATCAACTAGAAACACTTCAGCAAGATATTTTTCAAGAACAAAAAAAAATAAAAGACCAAGAAACCAACGAAATAGAGTTTACTAATAATATACAGACACTCCAAAAAAAGATAGAAGCTATCGATGAAAAAAAAATAACGGAAGCAAAAACACAAAAACAAAAAATCATTGAGGAACAAAACCAAAAAGAAAAACAACTCGCAAAAGACTATATACGAACATATATCCAAACACAGAACAATGAGACAAACATCCAAACAAAAGAAGATATTACGCTACTTTCTAGTTATATGTATATCCAGCAACTCATCAACCAAGGAAAACAACTTGGAGAAGAGATAAAAACAATACAATTACAGATCCAAAACGAAGAACTTATTACAAAAAACAACGCAGAAAAAATAGCAACACAAAAAAAACATCTTCAAGAAAAACTCGAAGACCAAGAACAACAACTAAAAAAAATCGATGAAACGCTCGCCGATATAGAAAAAAACATAGATACGCAAGCAGCATTCGCTTGTGAAAAAATCAATGGACAATGTCCATTTATCAAAGTAATCAACAAAAAAACTTTTGATCAGCTAGACCAGCAGAAAAAAACATTTCAAGAAGAAAAATCCAAGATTATATCAATAAGAGAAGAACGCATCCAAGATATAAAAAAATTGGAAATAGTATGACCAAAAGAGGAAAGCACAACCAAAGATCAACGAGCAAAACAGCAACAAGAAGCCGAACAAAAAATAGCGTCTATAAAAAACTTTTTGCAAGAAATTGACTACAAAACCATTGAAACCCAATATACAGAATATATCAATCAAGAAAAAATAATAAAAGAATTGGATACCTATATCAACCAGCAAGAACAAGAAATGAAACAAAGAGAAGAACGAAAACTCGAGCTTCACAAAGCAGCCACACAAAAAGAATCAATAGAAAAGCAAGTACAAGAATACAAAAAAAGCATACAAGAAAAAGAAACAGCATATCAACAAATCACCAAAGAAAAAGCTGGACTCGACCAAGAAAATACCTTACATATAGAAAAAAATCACAGCTTTATGCAACAAACTTACCGCGATATAGACCTACTTATCAACGAATTTAAAGAACAACAACTGGAAAGACAAAAACTTGAAGAACAAGAAACTATTTTGGGAAACTTATATACCATTTTTTCCAAAGAGTTATTATTGCTCGTGCTTCAAGACCACTTACCCGTGCTCAACGATATTATAAATAGTTATCTTTCACAAATTGTTGATTATCAAATCAGCCTACAACTCAACAAAAGTGATGCAGACAAAGTAGAATTAGAAGCAAAAATCATAGATCAAAAAGGGATAAGAGATACCAAAAGTTTAAGTGGAGGTCAAAGAATAATTCTGAAACTTATTCGAATGTTGGCTATCTCATCATATATAAACTCCCCTATCCTCTTCCTCGACGAAACGATAAACAATCTAGATGAAGATACCGTGGGAAAAGTAGCAAACATGTTGGAGGATTTTGTAAAACAGAGAGAGATAAAATTTTATACTATCACTCATAGCCAGCAAATCCAACAAATGGATATTCGAGACCAGACGATAGAAATAGATTAACATTTACTATATTTTTAAAAAAAATCTAAGCAAATTTGCCTAGAATTTAGATTTTTTAAAAAAACATTTATTCTCTTTTTGTATATGGCTCTGACTGCAAAGAATAAATCCAGCCATTTTTAGCCAAAAAAAAATTTAATCTCAATACCTGCGAAAAATCAGAAACTGATATGCAGATACCAGAGATAGAAAGAGTAAAACCGACAGTACTCCAATCAGATCTCTCAGAATAAGAAAGTGCCGAATTTTTAGATTCTTTTTCTACAAATTCAGCCATACTCCCAGCAAGTTGATTCGCTGTATAACAACAACATAAAATGTAATAATTCATTTGTATTTTTGTTTTAGAAAAACTCTATAATCATAAAAAGAATAAAGTCAATACTGATTTTTTATAAAATCAAACAGTATCTTTCATCTTAGTTTGCAATCCAACAACAATTTTTTATGATAACGTATCAAAAAACTTTATCATAAGCTAAACTATGAAACACAAAAATATGTTCCTATTTATCATAATAACCTTTCTTCGAAGCGCATTTATCTCGATGCTCAAATTTTTTCTTCGATCATATCTCAAAGACATACATATTAGCTTAGAAGAAATTACCGGATATATAAGCTTATGATGACTTATAGCATATCTTTTGTGATCGTCACTTGCCTATGTATTCCACAAAAAAAACATCGTTATATTTTCCTGATTATTGGCTATATGTTGTCTTATCATAGGTAAATTTTGTGGATATTATCCATTTCGAGTATTTGTACTACTCACGAGTAGTATAGGATTCGCCTACAGTCTACGACTCATTGCAAAATCTATAATCTTAAGTAGTGAAATACAAAAATCTCTCTACGGCGAAACAAGAATAAATGGAACAATAAATATCGCAATATTGGTAGGAATACTTATAGGAAGCTATCTTGGATTTACTATATTTGCTCAGCGATGAGCCAATGGATTTGGAATTATTATCGCTACATTAATACTTGCAAGCATACTCACCACTATGATGAATTATGATCAAGATTTTGAATCTAAACCATTTCTTCCTACACTAGCACATTCACTACCCAATATTCGAGGTATCATAAAAAAATACATACGATTACTCCTTCCTATCAGCGTATTACGAGCGATATCCACCGCAATAGGACAAAAAATGTTGGAAATTGGAGTAGATGTGTTCCAAAGGACACCAAAAGCATCGATCATAGTCGTCGTTATATCATTTGTAGGAGCAATTGTAGGACATCTCATCTCAGTTTTTTTCAAAAGAAAAAGAAAGATGATTGCTATGATATATACGATAATTTTTGGACTTACTACTATATATTTTCCCCATATTATCGACAAATATGAATATTTTATAACCTTAAACATATTCTGATTTTTGGTCGGGATTTTCTTTGGGATCGCAGTCAATCTCTTGGAATGAAGATATTTTTTCCATATTGGAGAAGACCATAGAAAAGAATTTTGATCGGTAGCATACGGAATCATGACGAGCAGTACAATATTTTTTATTATGATAACTGCAGATTATCTCAATACTAAATTAGGGACAAAAATAAGTTTCTTTTTCTTCGGAATTGTACTTTTGCTTATGCCTTTCTTGATAAAAAGGTTTGATGCCCCAGATATTCCAAAAAAAATAAAATAATACACTCTATAAGAAAAATGTCAAGCCATACTGAAAAAAGAAATCAGCTATTTTTGTATATTTTATAGAGATAGTATATAATTAAAGGGTAATTTATATCCTTGATTGTATACCAATGAAAAACAAATATGTACTCGCATTGCTCATTATGTTTATAGGAAGCATAAGTTTATGTAGAGGTCAAGAAATTAGTACTTCAGTAAACGAAGTATCTGATTTTGATGTAGAATCAGCAATGAGCAATATGCAAGAACTCAAACAAAATCTAGATCAAGTAACCAAACAGCTCTATATACTTGATGAAAAAGAAAGAGGTACAGACAACGCAATTTCCGACAAATACAGAGCTACCAGAAAAGAAATTGTTAATGTTATACAAACAATTAATGATACAAGTACTACTATCACGGATCAGTTAGAAAAAATCGTAACCTACAAAAAGCTTATGCTACTTTCCTACAAAGATATCCAATCATCAAGATCATGAATGGTAGAAACAAAACAATATATCGAAGATTTCTCCAACTTTATGTATAAATTAGACAATAAACTCTACGATCAAGAAGACAATACTATTGATAGTTTAAAACTATTAGTAAATTCTGACAATGTTCCACGTACACTCGCCAACGACAATATGATAGAATGAATGATGAAACAACTCAACGACTTGATGGCTAGTTTCCAAAGCAATGAAGCAGAACAAACAGAAACCATAAAGAAGCTCAACGATTTAAAATCCAAAACAAAAGATGCTATAGAACAATATCAAATAGAAATAGAAAAATTACAACAGAAAAAAAACTATCTTCTTCAGTTTATGAAACTCTATCAAGGAGACACAACACAAAAAGAACTTAGCATAAACAACTTTTTTGATAGTACAAAAAGCGTCTATGAAAAAACAATAGAACTTATCAAAAATCTCAAAAAATGAGTATACAATGTTGATTTTGATATGGATAAAAAGCTCAAAGAGCTTAACAATCTAGAAGATGATAATCAAGCATATCCATTGGCATGGCCGCTCTACCCTATTGAAGAAATACAGACATATTTTGGAGATCTCAACTTCCAAAAACAATATGGAATACCACATATAGGAATACAAATCAAAGCTGCACAAAAAACTCCTGTATATGCAGCACGCAATGGAATTGTCTATTTTGTCGCCGATAATGATGAAATTGGAATCAACCGAGCAATGGTAGTTCATACCGATGGCTATGTTACTATCTACCAATATCTCAATTCAAGTGTTGTCAAACCAGGCGACATTGTGAGAAGAGGCCAATTGATATGATACAGTTGAGGAGAACCAGGAACAAGAGGCGCTGGATTCATATCCAAGTGAGCAAATCTTACCTTTGAAATTTTTAAAGATGGAATTGCATTAGATCCATTTGAAATATTAGATGCAAGTATCGTCAAAGACAAAGATGTTTTGCCAGACGGATATCAAATAAAATACTTGAGAGACAAATATGCAAGAGCTATTGATATTACAAATCTCCAGCTTATGTCATGAGAAACACTAGCTATAAGAGAAGCTCAATTTTTGGGAAGATATGGTGTAGGAATATATAAACAAGTAGCATTCCGAGAAGATGTAGTAAAAGGAACAAATATAGACAAAGATATGGTAATGTGTATTGCATTTGCGGAAAGTACACTTGGTAGACATTTAAGTACCAATGGAAATATTGGTAATGTAGGAAATAACGATAGATGAGATAGAGTTCCTTTCCAATCAGCATACGCAGGAGCAAGAGCTATTCCCCTTACCCTCAACAATGCATTTTTATGACAATACCATACCATCAACCAACTTTCTAGATATGGAAACAAAGATGGAAAAATTTATGCATCTAGTCCAATCAATTGGCAAACAAACGTACTAAAATGTTTAAGTCAAATAAAAGGATATTATATTCCAGAAGACTTTCCATTTAGAGTTTGACCAAATCCAAACCTCAACAATCCAGACGGAGAAACTGTTGTATTTGGTGAAAGCTTAAGCAAATAAAAAAATATAAAGAAAACTGGATCATAACGATTCAGTTTTTTCAATAAACAAAAAAACCTGAAATAAATCAGATCTCATGTACTCCATAAAAGTAATGGAGCTCACGGGGATATATTTGTCAAACTTTTTGACTCTCTTTATTCTGAACTTAAGCAAAAGGAGGATGTTATCAATAGTTTTGTTGCTCAACTCAGATATACAGCAAAATTTGACGAAAAGCTAAAAGAGAGGTTTCTTACTGAAAACTCTTACCGAGTGGATAATCAAACATATACAAATAAGGAATAAAACGCTCAAAGAGATTTGAGTATTTTTTAGTTATCTTCAATATCTATCTCTCTAAATATCTCAATAAGCCTATAGAGAGATTCCCCAAGTCACATAGCAGTAAAGATTTCACGTAATGCCTTATTGGTCTCAAATCTTTGTACTAAAAGCCTTCTACTCATATTTTACTTTATAAGTATATAAAACAATGCCCCTATCAGAAGACATTATCCAAAGGACTATTGATAAGATGGTCAGAAGCCAAGAGAAAAAGAAAGAAATTACAGGATACTTAGAAGAACATAAGCCTCATCTTTTAGGGTCTATACGAAAGAAAGGGAGAATAAAGGACTGCTGTAATGTTCTTATTTTTCGTGATTATCTCAACGGAGAAAAAAAGCTATACAAGACGAATTCCTGTAAATACGATAAGTTTTGCTTAGCTTGTGCGACAAGAAGGTCTATAAAAATGATACAGAAGTTTGAAGCCTGAATCATCCAATACTGATTGGATACAAAACAGCGGTATCACATAACATTGACGGTCAGACATAATAACGGTCAGACTTTAGATTTTCTTATGGATAAGCTATGGACAGCAAAAGAGAAATTAGCCCAAAAGTTCAGAAACTCCAAAAGGGATGCCCATAAATCTAAGAGCTTTATGTATAACTTTGACGGGATAGTCAGCTCCGTAGAAGTCACGTATAGTGCCAAAAGTGGACGACATCCTCATATCCATATGCTTGTTTGTACTGATAAAGAAATCCCTATAGAATATTCTGAAAAGCTAGGGACTTATTCCAATAGGGAGCTTCAAAAGGAATGGTACAAAATAACAAAAGACAGTTATTCAGTAGGGATAAGAAAGGTAGAAGTGAATAAGGATAATTACAGCCGTAAAGGTATAGGAGAAGTCTTCAAATATGCCGTCAAATTCTCCAAGTTAGATATACCTCAATTATCAGAAGTAATAGAAATTCAGCAAATCAAAAAATACCGCTTCTTTGCTACATACGGTATTTTTAGGGGATGGAATATAGAGAAGCCTGATATTATCAATAATGATAGATTTGTAGAAAAAACATTTGAATATTATAAGGATGATGGGGAATTTATAATAATTTAGAAGAATTTTCATATAAAAGCCTTTATATTTTCTTTTTTGTCTTGGATAGTAATGCTCTTAGGAATAATCTCATCTATATGATTGGTTAAATAATTCTGTAAGTTTATCTTACATCTAGAGTTTTTTCTTATGGTGTTTTCTATTTCTGTAAATTTAGAATGTTTTATTTTTCATATTATCACAAGTTTTGCACTCTCTAAATATTCATTATATGCACTATATCATATATGTGTCCATATATCATTATTAGCACTAAAATATATATAATTTCTTTGACTAAGTGGTTGCTTACACTCTTCCAAATCGCTGTTGTCTAAGAAACAATGTATTGGATATACTGAGGTATTATCTTGAGTCGTTGTTGTAAGAAAAAGACTAGTATTTCGTTCATCTCTATTTTTCATACATAATTTATACTTAGGTTTTTTCTGTCATACAGAAGAAACTGATAGCTTATCACGGCATATTGTTTTTGGCGTCGGTTTATTATGCGTATAATTATTATAAGAAATTTGAAGATTTTGCATATTCCCCATCTTAATCATCAAAATTTAATGTTTTACCCAAATTTTCATTTCATCATAATGTTGCTCAAAGTTTCTTCATAGGTGGTGTCTCATAACTTATTTTTGTTAAGTCTATCGCATTAAAATTAGCCAATTCTGAGAGTATCTCTAAACAGTATATTTTTTCTTCATCGTTAGAAAATACTTGTTGAGTGGTATTTTCTATTTCTTCGTTTATTTGGGATAATGAATACTTCCATAAATCTTCTCAATAAGGAGTTTGATACATTTTTGCTTGTAGAATACCTTGGACATTTAGTTCATTGATGTCCTTATATAAAGTGTTATCAAAGGGTCAATAATTATATCTAATGTATGAATAGTCAGATAATTTTTTTTTGAATCTTTTATAAAAGGATAAGTCAATTAAATAACATAATTTCATCAACTCTGTTATAGAACACTCAACTCTATTTTTTATTATGAAAATCAGCAAAGATTCATCTTTTGTAATTTCCATTTTAGAAATTGTTATTTATAAAGCAAAATTATGACTACGTATAATAATATTTATATACAGCTAGAAGTCAAATAATTATTCAAAAACTACTTTATCAATAATTCAACCAATCTTAGCAATATTCATTCCTTAGTGACAAGAAAATCTCTAAGTTCTTCAAAATCTTCCTTTGTAATGACTTTGCTACCGTGAGCAGATTGGTTTCTATATTTGATTCTTAATAAGGCTATCAGATTTGGTAGCTCTTCGTATATTCCTTTACCAATTTTTTTATACTCTCATTTTTTTATCAAATCATAGTATTCATAAGAAGAATTTGTAAGAAATCAGGGGTCTGAGTAGTTATCTTTTATATGTTCTTTGATGGTATCATTAAATCT
>CAZKEK010000001.1:25123-46526 GCA_964551805.1 uncultured Candidatus Peribacteria bacterium | reverse complement strand
TAATCTTACCGATCTCAAAATGTTCGTTAACGAAAAAATATTGCTAGCCAATATCAATGAATATTTATTGAGAGATCCTTCTACCAAAGCCAAAAATGGAGTAATCAACAAAATCGCTATTGGAGAACCAAAAACATTCTTCTGAAACTTATTCTACGTTCCCCTCAAACTCAATATTACGTTTGATACCAAGGATGCGTTGCTTTCTTTTATCGACAATGTAGAGAAGAGAGTACTTGCCGATGCTAATTATCGTGTTTTGTATAAGATTGATAAAGTTAATTATGATATAGCCAATTATACAACGCAACAACAAGTGGATATCGATATTAATGCGTATTATTATACTGATTAATTTAGAATTTAGAATTTATAATTTATAATTTACAATTTAGAAAACATATGGCAGAAACAGAACAAAAAATTCAAGATGACTACAAAGCTGGACCAATTGATGATATGATTGTGTCTACCTTACAATCCATGGATAGAGGAAGTTTCTGAGCCAAGGATAAGATTTTGTTTTTCAAGGAAGTTTCGTATCTTTTGAATGGATGAGTTTCTCTTGTAGATGCTATGCAAATTATTGGAGATAGCTCTGATAACTATGCGCTCAAAGAAATATCCAAGAACGTTTCTGCGTTTCTTCGTAGAGGAAAAAGCTTTTCGTATGCGCTTAATAGGCTTCCCGATTATTTTGATCAAGGTGATTATACCATCGTCAAGGCTGGAGAAATGTCTGGAAATCTACCAATGATTTTGCAGTCTTTGGCTACAGAATATGTGTATGTAAAAGATATTAAAAATAAATATGTTGGTGCGTTGATGTATCCAGCAATTCTTATAGTAGTTGCTATTGTTGCAGTATTATCATTATTTATTTTGGTTTTGCCAAATATCTTTGCTATCGCTGAATGATTCCAGAATATTAAATTGCCATGGATTACTATGGCGTTGTATAATATATCTATGTTTTTTCAGCTCCAATGGAAAGTTATTCTTGTAAGTCTTGGATGAATATGATTGCTTGGATGAATATTTTTTTCTACTGATTTTGGAAAAAAGACCTGGTTCAATCTTCTTCTGAATACGCCATTGATTGGTAAAATGACAAAATATTTCTATATCGTTAAGTTTTGTAGATATACCAAACTTATGATGAGTGCTGGTATGAACTATATTCAGACATTTCAACTGTTGAGAGATATTCTTGGGATTGCTGCCTATGAAAATATGATAGAACGTATTTTGGTGGGGTTAGGAAAAGGAGAAACTATTTATTCTACCTTACAATATGAAACAGATCTGATTCCTTCCGATGTTTCGGTGATGATCAAAGTAGGTGAAGAAACGGCGAATCTCTCCAATTCTTTGGATAATGTTCTCAAAATGTACGAAGATGATCTCAATACCATAATTTCTCAGTCATCCAAGATTATAGAACCAGTGATGTTGATTTTCGTTGGAGGAATTGTTGTAGTTATTGCGCTTGGTATTTTTGGTTTGATATTACAAATCATGGAATGAGCAGGAACGTAAAATAAATTTAGAATTCAGAAGTTAGAATGCAAAATTTAGAAACAAAATAAATAATTTAGAATTTAGAAAAAATAATAAAAAAAACTGTCGGTGAGGACAGTTTTTTTATGCTTTGCTATTTTTTTAGTGACAGTTTGCTCATGTGTTTGTTTGTTGTACTGAAGTAGTTGTCATTGTTGGCGCTTGCGCCATAGTGATACTTCCCATTCGAATGAGCATAAATACTGCCATTGCTCCCATCGCTATGTTTTCTACGAGATTGATAATACTCATCGGTAACGGAAATTTTGTGCCCATACAGACGCAGTCTATATCTTTTTTTGCTTTGAGTGCATAAAAAATTCCTATGCTGGTAATACCTACGAGAAGTATGGTCGCTACGTTGATAGTTAATCGATGCTGCATTTGGGTGTCCCAAAGATATGCTGCTCATAAAATAATTTCCAAAATGGGAAAGAAATATCCATACGGTTTCCATTTTTTTGCTACGATATCGTATTGCATAAATGAATTTGCAAATCATTCAATATCCAAAAACTTAAGTAATCCAAAAAGTATAAATCGGATTCCCATAAAGTCATTCATGGCTATCATCCCAATTCGATGTCCTATGATAAGCTGATGGATTGCGGTGTAGAGGATTACTATCAGCATGGCGATATAAAACGGTATATACATTTTATGTTGTTTCATGTCTTTTGTGAAAAAATAAATATTATTTTCTTGTAGACACATTTCGTACTCTGACGAGTTCTTTTACAAACGTATCAATTTCTTTTGGGTTTTTTGACAAGAGTTTTTTTGCTCAGCAGCATTTGATATGATGCTCCAAAAGTTTGTTGTTTGCACTTTTGAGTAGTCCGATTGCTGCATTTATTTGTTGTGCAATATCTGCGCAATAGATGTCGTCTTCCGCCATTTTTTCTACTTTTTTTATGGTTCCAGCTGCTTTTTTTATCGAAAGCACAATGCTTTTTTTGTCGTCAGTTTGCATGAAATTTTATCTAATGAGGTAAAACCTTGAATTATACCTATGATTCCTTATATATTCTTGTAAAAAGTTAATGATTAGTGTCTTTGCGGGTACTCTTTGTTAGCTTTTTTTTTAAATGTTTATTTTTTGCAATTTTTGCAGCAGTCGCAATCTTTGCATGTACATTTTTCTCCTTTGCAACATCCACATGTGCAGTCGCATTTTTTACATTCGCATTTTTTTTCTGTTCCACAAGAACAACTTTTTTTTGCTTTGTTTTCCATGTTTTTTTTATAAATGAATAAAAGTTTTTTTTAACGGTAACCATAGGTATAGGTATAGTATACTCAAAAAATTTTAAAATGCAAATCAATTATTACTTTAGAATTTGGAAACTAGCCGTACGTCATTCCCTACGTTTAATCCGCTTTAGCGGATAGATCGGGAATCCAATTGGTTATTTAGTAAGATGGATTCCCGCTTTCGCGGGAATGACGTGAGAGACGGAAAGCCGGAATGACGTAAAAAGGGGCGTGCTTAGAATTTAGAAAACAGCCACCTTTAGTCAACTATTCATCCACCATTTATCTATTGTTTAAAATTTAGAATTCATTTATCCTCGAAGGGGAGAAAGATAAAAAATTTACAATTTGAAAATTGTAGGTATTTCACTACATATAGAGTAATCTTTAATTTATATTCATACTATGAAAAAAGGATTTACGCTTATTGAGATGATGATTGTCTTGGTGATTATTGGTATTTTGATGGCAGCTACGATGAATTTTTGATCCAATCGTATTGTAGATCTCAAAGCACAAGCGCTCAAAGAACAATTTGTATGATATTATAATGAGCTGTATACACAAAATATGACTTCTCGTTTTCGTGATGGAAAAAAATATGAACAACTGACCATCAATTTTTCTACAGGAATATCGTATTCATTGGATGGAATTTGATTTCCGTCTGATCCTAAATTATCAGGGATAGAAATAAAAAGTATGCGTTTTGCTGATACGTCATTTGCTACAGCAGCACTTGTTTTACGTCCATATACTCTATGATGTGCTATTACTAGCTCTGCTGGTGCTAGCTGAAATATTTTGTTTTTCAATCTTGTTGTACCTCAAAATGGAAAACAATATTGTTTTGAAATTGCATCAGAAACGTGTAAACTTATCGAGATGAAATGTTCAGGTTAAAAGGTTGAAAGGTTGAAAGGTTGAAAAGTTAAAAGGTTGAAAGGTTAAAAGGTTAAAAGGTTGAAAGGTTAAAAAGTTGAAAAATTTAGTTTGTATGTATGTATATGAAAAAAAAGTCCGCATTTACCTTTATAGAAGTAATGATAGCGATTACTGTTTTTGCTATCGGAGTGCTTGCTGTCTTGCGTTTAATTACGCAAAATTTAGTGACGCTTGATACTACACAATCTCGTACCATGGCTACTTTTCTTGCCAAAGAATGAATGGAACTTGTCTACAATATGAGAGATTCAAATATTGCTAAATGATTGCCTTGGGATTGTGTGCTTAAAAGTTGATTTGTCGTGGATGGATTTGGAAATGTGGATCCTAGTGTTTGTGATTGGAATTTTTCTTCAGGGAATAGCTTGCTTCAAATATCTTTTTCCCCTGATGGGTATAACTTTACTACTTCATCTCCTATAGTTACTGATTTTTCTCAGCTATGGTCTGCAAACAAACTCTATTATACTACGTGAACGCTTGGAGGAAAAAATATATTCTGGTATTCTTCACGTCCAACCTCGACTGACTCGACAATTTTTGCTAGATATCTTTTGTTTACTGGGGTACGTGAATGACAAAATATTTTACCTCGTGAAAGTATTCTAAAAGTAGAATCTCATGTCCTCTATATGAAGTGATCCAAAACGTGAGAAGTTATTCTGGAAAGTTTTATTGGAAATTATTAGTTAAAATTTAAAGTTTAGAAAACATTCGCACGTCATTCCGGCAGCCTGCCCCGCAGAACTGCGTGGGTTAAGAAGTTGCAGCCGGAATCAATACAATGCAAACTGGATTCCGGCTGCAATCCGGGGCGCCGGAATGACGTAAAGGGGGGTAAAAATTATTTATTATTTATCGTTGTGGTTATGAAGGCAAAAAAAGGATTTACGCTGATGGAATTGATGATTGTGATGGTGATTCTTGGTATTCTTTTTGTAATGCTGATCAATACCTACAATCGAATATCTACTATGGTATTTCGTGTGCAGCAAGAAAAAGAGGTTTCTCAAGAAGTGTTGCAAATTTCTCAAATTTTCCAAAATTATTCTGATAGAAATACTATTGATTATGCAAGATATACGTGATTGATGGAAACTCAGTGAGTTGCTGATGTTTTGTATTTAACCGGGCAAGATGGCGAGGTAAGCTTTTTTTCTACAGGAGATGCTTGTGTAGATCCCGCTCAAGAATATATTTTTAGTGGTGGAATGTCTTGATGTTCTCTCTATATGACCACCAATGGAAAAACCATAGAACTTAGCAATCCAAAAAAAATTATGCTCAGTACAGTTGTTTTTAAAATAATTCCTTTTGCTTCTCAGCAGCAATATATTGATTCTACCTGATCTTGTGCTGAGGGTAACTATCTTCATTGTTTCAATGCGCCTGGGTTTCGAATGATTTTCAAAGCATATAGTGTAAATTATGGAAAACAACGAGCGACGCATGTGGTGATACCGTTTCAGCAGTTCTTTTAAAAAAACGTAGATTGAAAAATTTTATACGGTAAATTAAAGTTTATGAAGAAAAAATGAAATATTAGTATATTGGTTATCTTTGTACTGTTGGCAAGTTCTTTGCTTGGGATTTTGTCTATGAGTTTTGTCCAACAGATGATGCAGCAATCTACTGTGGTAAATTCTTATTATAAAGCGTATTATCTTTCCAAAGCATGAATAGAACTTGGACTTGTCCAAATCAAACATCGTGGTATTGGGTTTGAATATGTCGTATCTACTGGTGATTTAGTTGTTACTGACAACTTTTTTTCTGGGCAAACTTTTAGCGTGTCTACAACACTTTCTGGTACTGCGTCTTTGCTTTCCAAAAACTTTTGGCAGGGTAGTGGTTGTCAGTTTCCTTATGTATTGAGTGGTGGTGAATCAGTTATTGTTCCTTTGTTTAGAGATGTTACTCCAGGAACGGTAGCACAGCTACTTACTACAGGTATGGTTTATGAAAATTTAGCGCAACTTCTGGATAAAATAACGATAAAAAATATTTCTTCTCCTGATGCTGTCACGTTTGGATTACTTACCTTGTCTGGTGACGAACTTTCAGATAATGGAATATTTTTCAAGTCGTGATCTTTGACAACTTCATCATTAGCAGATTTTAAACTTGCTTTTGATACGTATATAACTCAGGCGGATAGGACTTTTGCTAATTATTATCCCACGAGAGAACTTATAGAAAAATGATATAAAATGTATTTTATGATTTCCAATACTGCTCAGGCATCGCAATCATTTTGTTTACAAACCTTGGTAAACTCACAAACGCAAACATTTCCGGTATTGCCTACTGATACATTTTTTCTTCAGAGTCAGGCTTCATTTGGCAATCAGCGTGTTGGGTTAGATGCTTCGTATGCTCAGCCAATTCCTGGTTTCTTGTTTGGTGCGTATTCTACGTTTAACTAGTAAGTTATAATCATAAAAAAATAATCTTAACAAGATTTTTAAAAAAACGCTTCGCTGGACATACTTTTTGCCATTGCCGTCCCGCAGTTTCATGCGGGATAGACGCCAAGTATGCAAAAAACTCTAGCCAGATGCAGTACTCCGGAGGTATGTTTCAGTGATGGATTATCTACATTGTCACCTCGTTCGCACACATTCGTATGACTCACTTCGTTTCGAATAGATTGGTTGCTTCGAAATGGGGAGTCCCGCCTTGCGGGATAAATGTCATATCATGCACCCCGGTATACCGAGGGCAGGTCTGGCGGGGTGCGCTAGTTTGATTGTCAATGAAAAACTATTTCATGCTGGTGGAATAATGGCGACCTTTAAAAACGTTATATAGAAAAACCCCTATTTTTATAATAGAGGTTTGTTTTGTCTTGTACATTAATACATAAAAAAACTAGTTTGCCTTTTTTATAGTTGGCTCATAAGATCTTCCATTTTTCCTGCTTGTTCTGATTTTGCTTTTTGTGCTAATTCATCTCTATCTATTGTTTGTATTACTGCTTCCCATCTTTTGAGTCTCATTTCTCTTTCTTGGTCGATAGTATTTTTTTCGTTTTCGTCTTCTGCTTTGAGTGAATGGAGATTCATTTGTTCTTCGATGTAGATTTCATACAATCTAAGTATTTGGAATGATCGTAATTCAGAAACTGTTTTTACTACACTTTGTTCTCCGCTTTTTACTGCTATGTAGAGTTCTTTGTTTTCTTTTCCTTCCTCTTTTTTGAGTTCGTAATCGCTACTAAATGATCCAATAACTAATTGTTCCAAAAGGTCTCGATCGAAGTCGTTTTTGAGTTCTTCAGGAGTTTCGTAGGGAAGTGGCTCAAATTTGCTTAAGTATTCTGTATACCAAATTTGATCTTTTATGTCTCATTGGATAGGTCCAAAAAGGCTTTCATATTTTTCTACGATTTGTTTCTTTTCAGCTTTTTCTCTAAGCTCTTCAATAAATGCTTGAAAATCAAATAGCATTTTTGATGGATAATAAAATAAAACATCCTATTAATATATGACGTAGTTTATAGATATATAATGATAATTCAATATGAAATTTATTTCATATATCCGTTTAAAAATTCTTTTCGTTCCATAGCTTTTTTCCCTTCTGGTTTTACTATAATCTCTTGTATTGCGGGATGGAGACAAATCCCTTTGTCTGTTTTTTGAAAGAGAGGAAGCTCATCATTGCTGTTGTAAAGCGGTTCATTGAGTTGTAATGATTCGATAATTATTCTCTTTCAATCTGACATAAAATATATCTTTGGTCGTAGAAAGTATGCACGATATTTGTTGTAAACCGTTTCTATGGAGTCGGTTCGTGGATTGATCAGTCAGGATTCTTTTTCTATTTTTCCACAATAGTTTGCTTTGTGCTCTTGCTGTGGAACTTCTCCTAATAATTTTTTTCCATATTTTCGTAGGGTGGTATTCAAAAATTTTGGTCATATCTTTTGCATTTCTTCGATAAGTTCTTTTGTCGTTCGTGTAAATGGAATTCTAAATCTAAGAATATCTATCATATTTCCTGTGTCCATCGTTGCGTCCATTTTCATAATGGTAATCCCTGTTTCTTTGTCGTTGTTCAATAGTGTGGATTGGATAGGTGAAGCGCCGCGATACTTAGGAAGTAATGATCCATGAATATTTATAGGAGCGATGTTTGGAATATCAAGAATTGATTGAGGAATAATTTTTCCATACGCAATAACGACTAAAAAATCTGGATTTTTTTCTTTGAGTCGCTCTGCAAATTGACGTCCTTCTTCAGATTTCTCCGGATTAAGTTTTGTAGGCGTATAGATGATTTCAGATGATTTCAGATGATTTCAGATGATGTTTTTAGCTGTTTTTTTTATAATGTTTTCACAGATTTCCATTCATCTTCCTATTGGTTTGTCACATTGGGTTACTACACCAACTACTTCAAATCTTTTGTCGTTATTGAGTGCTTCCAAAAAAGGAATCCCTATGGGCGCTGAAGAAAAAAATACTACGCGATAGTGGTCAGGATCATATGTTTTTTCTCTACTTGCTGTACAGTGGAGTACTCTATCTGTTGCGTAAAAAATTCCCGGTCGAAATCCATATCTTTTGAGTACATTGATGCTATATTTGCTGCAGTGCGGTTCATGTGCACACACTCTTCCTTTGAGCCAAAATGAGGGAAGTCATTTGTCAGGAGAAAGGGTAAATTGGTAGAGTTTTATGAATCGAATCGCTGGTTTCGCTAGAGCTTTGTTGAGTTTTTTGAACATTCTATATGAGTAGAGGTGAGTAAAGGCACTTGGTAGGTTTGGAGATGTCTCTTTTTTTTTGTATAGTGTAATTACTTCGATTACAATTACAAAGAATTTTTTTTGTTGAATTTGCTTGCTAAATACCTACTATTGGTTTGCTTTATATTCTTACTGATTATTGCCCGTAATGTTGTCTAACGTATATCTATTTACTGGACAGGAAACCTATCTCCTAGACAAAGAACTCCTTAGACGAAAGGAAAATTTTTTGTCAAAATTTGGATCAGATAGTATATTTTCTTTTAGTTTAGATAATTTGGATATTGGACAGATTAAGCAGGCGATTTATAGTAGTGGGCTTTTTACTACCAAAAAACTTATTATTCTCAATGGACTTCCGCTCGATGCTACAACAAAACTGTGAGACGAAAAGTCTGATCAGTTGCAGACGTTTGTCGATGCGTTGATCAAGGCAGAGGGAAAAATTCCAGAAGATTCTTTGGTTGTGTTCGTAAGTTCTACTCCAGACAAAAGATTGAAACTCTATAAGTTTTTGGAAAAAAATGCTACCGTCAAAGAGTTTTCTCAGCTCAAAAACAATGATTTGGAGTTGTTTGTAAAAAATGCATTGACGGATTGTGTCATTGATCATGCCGTTATTCAATATTTTCTGACCAAAGTTTGATCAGATTTGTATCGTATTTGGTTTGAATGTGATAAGCTTAAAACTTGGGCTTTTCTTAAGCAGCAGAAACATATTGATGAAGCTATGATTGATCTTATTGTTTTTGGACAAGTAGAGACAGATTCCTTTTCTTTGCTAAAAACATTATTTACCAACAAAACTCAAGCTATAAAAATTTTGGAAAAGGTCCAACAAGATGGTGCAGATCGAAATCAATTTGCTGGAATGTTATATCGAGCTATGAAATTTTATATTTTTATGATGGATCTGGATGATTCGGGAATCAAAGATAGTAAAAATATTGCTGCCTTTCTCAAAATGAATCCTTGGCAAGTAAAAAATGAATATGCTAAAATAGCAGTGTTGAAAGCTCATCAAAAAAATATAGAAGCATTTTATATATGACTTGTTGATATAGATGCAGGTATAAAACTAGGAAAATTTCCTGATACGTATTTCTGGCTCTGAATCAAAAAGTTGATATCTACGCTTACTTAATTGTGTTTGTTTATTTTGTTTATGGTCTATGAAAAAAATTTTTATATTAGGAACGTTTATAGTGTTGATGCTCTGAACAGCGCATGCTGATCTTTCGGATGGATTGTTTTGTTCTATAAAAAAAACTGAAGTTACTATCTCACTTAAACAAACGACGGGATATTATAAATGTAAAGATACTATAGTGTCTTTGGAAAGTCTTATTATTACTACAGCAAAAGATATGATGAAAATCCAAACGTACATCAATAGATGACGTGATTTGGACTATCGAAAAGACATAAAACTTCAGAAAAAATCTTTGTTGGATACGTTACAGCTTTCTAGAACTACGATTATTACCAATATGAAAACTTTTGAATCTGCACTTATCCAAAAATCTATAAAATATTTTATCCTCAAAATAACTCCTTATAAATTGAGTCTCCAAAAATCATTGGCAAAAATAGCGCTTTTGAGTGGGGTAGCTACTCCTTGACTCAATTTTTATGCACAATTGCTTACTGCTCAGGTAACCACTATAGATGGTCTGGCTAAGGCACAAACAGCTCAAGAATTGTCTGATTTGCTTACAAAATATGTTTATTTACAAAAAGAAATAGCATGAAAATCTGAATAATAACTTCTGGATCTGAATCGCTTACCTTATTTCACTTCCTTTCTCAATATGATCACGACTATGTTGTGTATTATGATTTTTTGCATTGGCCCTATGGTGATAAAACATTTGAACAATCTTTGGCTTGTGTACAAAAGGGGATTGATTGTCTTTTGGCAGATGGGGTAGATATGATTATAGTTCCGCCAGTTTATGAACTTTTTTTGTTACAAGATTCCGTATCAATATCTCAGAAAAAAAATATTTTGCCGTTGTTTACTACATATCTCTTAGACTATTGTTTCAAATATTCACTTGTTGGAAAAATAGGACTTATTGGTGATTTCGCTGATATGCAAATCGCACAATCATTACTACAAGCCCTAGAAAAACACTATGTCCTTGGTGAACATCAGCAATCTATTAAAAAATTTCATCGTGCTTTTGTCTATCGAGCAAAAGAAATGCCACTTTGGAAGTATTATCTTACCAATCTCTCATATTCTAATGTTCTAGTAAACAAAATTATCAAATTTGATCTGAGATATTTTAAAGATGCAATGGTCGATACCGTTATCCCATTCAATTATGGATATTTTCATTATAAAAATACGATAACCAAGTTTTTCAATTTCAAAAAAATACGTTTTCATTCTTTGGAATCTTTAGAGTCTGTTTTTGTTTCTTTGGTAGATTCCGCCCCATCTTCAGGATATTCTATAAAGATTATTTCTACCGGACATGTAGAATTTTTGAAAAGAGAGAAGAGATTATTGTGGCTTTTGCAAAGAGGAAAAAATATAGAAATCACCTATGAACATATATAAAAAATAAGCCGCGAAATTCCGCGGCTTTTCTGATTTTTATGCTGTTGTTACTTTTATTTTTTTTTGCTTTGGATAAAGAAATTTAAATATTTCTGTCCCAATTTTTCCTGCAATAGCTCGTAATTTTTTAAAGAGAGCTTTACTAAATTTTTGTAAATTTCTTTTAAGTTTACCACAAAATTTTTGATTTTCTCCTTTTGATTTTTTATTTTCTAGTTTTTGAAATTTTACTTTTACCCAATAAGAAAATGCCGTTAAAATATTGGTCTCTTCATTAGGGTTTTTTTTTAAAAAACTTTCTAGCTCTTTTGGCTGGTTGTAATACCAGTTTTTAATTATTCTTTCGTCTTTTTCTAAAATGTTTGGAATCTCTGTTGGTTTAGGAATGGCAACAATCCTTTTTGTGTCTGTTACACTAACTCTTAATTTTTTCATAGTTTTATATTTTTTTTGTTTGGGTACTTTATATGCAATATTTTTTTTAAGTCAATTGTATTTTTTTATTATTTATTATTTGTTACCGAGAACGTGGCTGGTTTTTTGGATGTTTCTTTTTATTTACTAGATTTTCGGTTGTTTTTGACCTTGAAATTTGTAGTATTGTTCTACTGTCCACTCTGTGTGGGGGTAGAGAGATATTTTAGTATTTATATAGCATTATGTTTGCAAAACTTATATCCTTGGTTGCAGGAGATTATAACCAAAAGCAGCTTAAAAAGCTTCGACCATTAGTCAAACACATCAATGAATTTTCTGATCAGTTTGATACACTTTCTGATGAACAAATCAAAGCAAAAACTCAAGAATTTAAAGATAGACTTGTTGCGTGAGCTACTTTGGATGATATTTTACCAGAAGCATTTGCTACGGTCAAACAAGCGTGCAAAAGAATGGTAGGAGCTGAAGTAGAAGTAAAATGAGAAATGTT
This sequence comes from uncultured Candidatus Peribacteria bacterium, assembly GCA_964551805.1. Classification (GTDB taxonomy): domain Bacteria; phylum Patescibacteriota; class Gracilibacteria; order Absconditabacterales; family Absconditicoccaceae; genus CAJBLF01. Next base: position 34,517 of record CAZKEK010000001.1, on the reverse strand, counting down.
GACCTGGAATATGATTCCTTATGATGTTCAGTTGCTTGGAGGAATTATCTTACATAAAGGTATTATTGCTGAGATGAAAACCGGAGAAGGAAAAACTTTGGTAGCTGCTATGCCTGTCTACTTAAATGCTTTGGAAGGTAAGGGAGTCCATGTCGTTACGGTAAATGATTACCTAGCTTCTCGTGATGCTCAGTGGATAGGACATGTGTATTCTTGGTTATGATTGTCTTGTGGATGTGTTACGAAAGGAGTAGCCCTACACAAAAGAAGAGAAGAATATGCTAAGGATATTACCTATATCGAAAATTCAGAATTATGATTTGATTTTTTGAGAGATAATCTTGTAAAATCAATGGGTGAAAGGTCTCTTGTTCGAAGACCGCTCAATTATGCTATTGTCGATGAAATTGATAGTATTTTGATTGATGAAGCGAGAACACCGTTGATTATTTCAGAACCTAATGCAGAAGCTACAGAAAAATATGTCTATTATGCTCAAATTTCTAAATGACTTGTTCCTTGTACAGCAAAGAAAAAAGTATCTAAATGATTGCTTCAAGAGTTATTGGTAGAGGACAAATCAGGAAAAGATCAAGAAGAAGATGGTGATTATTATATTGATGAAAAAACAAAAACAGCTTCATTGAGTGGAAGAGGTATTACCAAATTGGAACAAATTCTCAAAATAGAAAATTTATATAAGGACCTTGGATACGAAGAGATTCATCATATCGAAAACGCGCTTCGTGCACAGGCAGTGTATGAAAAAGATAAGGAATATATCGTAAAAGATAATGAGGTACTTATTGTTGATGAACATACTGGTCGTACAATGCCAGGAAGAAGGTTTTCTGAATGATTACATCAAGCTATCGAAGCAAAAGAATGAGTAAAAATACAAAGAGAATCAAAAACTCTTGCAACTATTACTTACCAAAACTTTTTCAAACAGTATGCTAAACTTGCTGGTATGACAGGTACAGCTTTGACCGAAGGAGAAGAATTTGAAAAAATTTATGAACTCTCAGTTTTGGAAACACCTACAAATAAACCAACTATTAGAGTAGATAGAAATGATAAAGTATATTATAATGAAGCTATTAAACGAAAATTTGTAAAACAACATATTCAATTTGCGCATGAAATTGGACAACCAATCCTTATCGGTACCGCAAATATTGCTACATCAGAATATGTTTCTAGAATTTTGGAAAAAGATGCTATTGTCCATTATGTTTTGAATGCTAAATTTCATGAACAGGAAGCGCATATCGTTTCTCAAGCAGGAAAATATAAGAGTGTAGTCGTTGCAACAAATATGGCAGGTAGAGGAACAGATATTAAACTTGAACAAGGCTTGAACGAAAAACTTACAGATAATTATGCTAAACGAATTAAAAACACACTAGCAGGTAAACAATGACAGGAACAAGCAACGCTTACTGCTTTACTCTATTCGCAATTAGAATTTGAACTTACTATGGACGGTATGAAACGTGTCTTTGGGTTTGGTGATGATGTGGTAAGACAAGCAGAACAAGATCGAACACTGTATGATGGAGTTCTCTTGAAAATAAAATTTAATCGTAATCAAAAAGTAAATACCACGCCGTTTGCTGAACTTTTATGTAAACCGGCTGATGGTCAAAATCTAGTAGCTATACAGCAAGATTTTCATTATGGTCTTTTTATTCTTGGTACAGAAAAACACGAATCAAGAAGAATTGACAATCAGCTCAGAGGACGTGCTGGTAGGCAATGAGATCCTGGTGTTTCTGTGTTCTTTGTGGCTCTTGATGATTTGATTATGCGCAAAATGGGCGGAGAAAGAATCCAAGGAGTGGCTTCTATGCTGCTTGGAAAAACAGACTTAGAAAATCTAGAACTTAGTCAAAAGCAATTTAGTAATTCTATTATTAGAGCTCAAAAACAAATGGAGTGACGACATTTTGGTACGAGAAAACATTTGTTTGATTATGATAGTGTTATCAACAAACAAAGACAAGCTATCTACAAAAAAAGAGATGATATTCTTGGTAGTGAAAGTGATCCAGAGCTTAGAAAATATCTTGTGGAACAAATTACGTTGGAAATAGAAGAAAATATGAGCGATATCGTTCGCCAACAAGTAGCAAATGCGCAAGTTTTGGATCAGTCCGTTGCTCAATTTCTTCGTGTGATAGACAAAGAGTTTACCTTAAAACTTGATGCACAACAATTCCAAACCTTTGAAGCAATGACATTTGATCAATTGCAATCTCAGCTTTCTTTGTTTATGATTGAGCAACTTCAAGCAAAATTTGCTTTGATGGATGTTGATAAGTTGTATGCTATATTCAAAGATGTGTATCTCTATCATCTTGATACGCTTCGAGTAAAACATCTTGATGAAATGGAATATTTGAGAGATAAAGTTGGACTTATGTGATATGCTCAGCTTGATCCATTGATTGTATACAAATCAGAAGCATATGAAAAATTTCAAACATTATTATACAGACTTAAATTTGATGTGACTGCGTATATTACTGGTATTGATTTTGCTATGGTACAACAAAATCAAGCACAACCAGTAGTAATGGCAAATTCTCAAACAGAAGCAGAATATCTTAAAATGCTAGAAAAGGTAAGCACTGAAGTTAAAGAAATCTCTTTTGCTCAACCAGCTAAAAGTTCTTCTTCTGCAGCGCAAAAAATGGTGTATGAAAATGGAGATGGATTTGAAGTCTTTGAAGTAAATGATAATAACCAGCCAGTTGGTATTCCTCAAGTATTTGATGAACCAGTGATACCACAGCCATCACACAAAGTAAGACCAAACGATCCATGTCCTTGTGGTTCAGGTAAAAAATATAAAAAATGTTGTTGAATTAAATAAATTATTATAATAAAAAATTGGTAGGAGTGTGATTGCTCGTCTACCAATTTTTTTATGCGATTTTTTATACTGCTGTTTCGCTAGGGGGAATTGCTGTTGGATCAGGAAGTGTTGTTTCGTCGGTATTTATTCCAAGTCTTGCTTCCATTTCAGCATCGACAAATTCTCTTTTTCTTCCATATTTTTTAGCTGAGTATTCTTTGAGAATTGGTACTATTTTTTTGTTTTTGTAGTCAGTGGTGTAGATCATATTCATACTGAATGCACGAGTAGTTGCATTGTCGATATTGAGTTTGATATATGCTTTATAGTTTGCAATACCAACGATATCTTCTTGTGAAAGTACTGGCGCATATTCTTTTTCAAGAAATTCAGCATCGGGTGCACCGACCTTGAATGATTGCATGGTTCCCACGTTACCAAATACTGCAGCTTTTACATCGTTTTTTCCTCCTCCTACATCACCAAGTCCTTTTGGTGGTTCAAGCTGAGCGATATATTGATGAGCCATGATAAGCGAAAGTCTATACTTTCTCGCTTCAGATAGGATATCTGCAAATGTTCCTGATACAAAGTTTTGGAACTCATCGACATAGAGGAAGAAGTCTTTTCTATCTTCTTCTTTCATTCTTGCTCTGGCCATCGCTCAGGTGTATATTTTGGATACAATAATCATACCAAGCAAATTTGCATTGAGCTCTCCTATTTTACCTTTACTTAAATTGATAATTAGAATTTTTTTGTTGTCCATAACGTCTTCAAATTTGAAGGCTGATTTTGTTTGTCCAATAATATTTCTAATAAGTCTATTGGTATTGAACGATACGAATTTTGCTGAGAAGTATGGAATAATTTCTTGTTTTTCTTTGTCTCCCATAGCATTGAATGTTTTGTCTCGTCGGTTTTTTACCGTAGCATTCGTTACTTTTTTTATTTTATATTCTCTATATCCTTCGTCGGTAAATAGCCTTACAATATCCAAAAGGGTTGGTCTGTCTTCGAAGTCTTCAAGCAGCGTTAGTGATCAGTATTTAAAATATTCTTGTAGTCTTGGTCCAAAAATTTCTGGTCCAAACATTTTCAAAAATATCTCTGTTGCATCATTGACGACTCTATCTGCTTCATCCAAAACATTAATTTCATAGAGATTTAACCCCATTGGTCTTTCTTCATCTCCCGCATCAAAATAGATAACATCTTTGGCTCTCTCTTTTGGAATATAGGCGAGAATGTCTTCTGCAAGATCACCATGTGGATCTATCAAACAGATTCCGTCTCCATTTCGAATGTCTTGTCTTGCTATGGTTTGCAAAAATACTGATTTTCAGGTACCTGATTTTCCTATACAATAGTGATGTCTCATTCTATCATCTCTTTTCATATAGACAGGGGAGAGGGTATTTCTATAAATATTTGTTCCCAGTAAAATGGCATCTTTGTAGAGTTTGTATCCCAATCATTTTTTTTGTACGGTGGATTTTACATATTTTTTGATAACTTCTTCTTGTGGAGTTCCTGTTCCTTCTACCTTTTCCACAATTTCTTTTCCTGACAATTGTTCTGCGGTAAACTTTTCTATCGGCGTAAATGTTTCTTCATTGTGGGTGGTTTCTCCTACTGCTCGATGTTTTTTGTAATCGGTTAGTATGAGATCCAATTTTCCTTCTTTGAAACTTTCTGCCAACACTCCTCACATAACAAACCCATTATATTCTTTTGGTGTAGGAAGATTTTCTGGGGCAGGAAGTATTTTATATTGCATCCAAGAAATAATTGGTGAACGGTTGTAAGTAGCATCTGGAAAATGAAAGAGTGACGTAAGTTCGTTTATTCAGAATATATTCTTTTTGAAGAAAAATTTGGTAATAAAATTGTTTACGGCAATTTTCCATAGTGGTTGGAAAAACCATCCAAACATATCGGATTTTGTTGATTCGTCTTCCAATTCATTTCCATATTCATCTCCATAAATAGTTAGTGCATTAACGATTTGATCGATATTACTATCAAGGTTTGTTTTTTCATCTGAACTTGTGGTAATCAATATTGCTGAATTGAAAAATGGTAATGCTGCTTCTTCTCCCATGGCATTGAGATAATCTTCTTTTGCTTTGACCATACGAACCATAGTTACTCATTCTTCTTCTTTTTTGGAAGTTAAGAGTTCTTTGCTTGGACCATTAACAAGAAATCCAATGAGTTTTCGTGGCATAACTATGTATTTTCGTCGTGCATTTCCATGTTCGTAGAGCGATAGGTTTTTATATAATCTATCTGCTGCTTTTTGAGATTTTTTGTTGAAATCATCACCTAATGGTTTGATTGGTATGATGATATTTAACGTGTCATATCTAGATATTTTTCCTATAGCATCGATAATATTATTTATTGGGTCATCCGGTTGTTGCTTGAATGTTTTGATATTGTATAATGGATCTTTTTTTGGTTTGATTGGCATGATATTACTATATTTCTTTTTGAAAAACTTTGGCTTTAGTGTTCTTTCTATCGAACAATTAGGGAATTGCGCAGAAATAGCTCCTTCAAGAAGTTGCTGATATTCCGGATAGGTCGCTATGATAAAATTGAGTATTCCTTCTTCGTAATTGTAAATAAGTGTGCTTTTTGGTTTATCAAATAATTTTTTCATCAAGCTTTCTTTGGTGCTGAGATTTCCTACTTTGTGAAAGTTGTGGAATACTTGCGCCATACGTCAGATTTTTTCTTTCATATCTTTTGCAAGTTCTTTTTCTTGTTCACGATCTAACTTACTTTGCCCTCTTGGTAATATTACTTTGAGATAAATGATTCTTCCAGAATTGAATACATCATAAAAAAATCTCATCATATTTCTTACAATAATAATGAAGAGTATTCCTATAATAAATATAAGTACGCTGTTGAATGCGATTTGTCCGTATTGGCTAATTATTCCATTGCTACTTGTTGCTGTACTTGTCGTAGTTGTGGTCGTATTTGCCGATGGTGTTCCTGTCTGTGTTGTTTGTTGGTCTTTTTGACTTCCTACACTAGTAAATCCTGGTCCTGTTGTTGTTTTTGGCGGCGTATAATTTTTACCTAACAAAAAATTTTTAATCTGAGTAAATCCTCACATAAGTTGCATACACACTGCTTTGTCTTTGCCTCGTGCGGTGCTCGTTAATTGCGAAATATTTTCCAATCCTGTTGGGTTTTTTTGGTAAGCATTTTGGAGTAATTGTTCACACAATCCGATTTCCATTTGGAGATAACTAAACGATAAAACCTCTCTGATATGAGGATAATTAAGTATATCCCAAAAGCTGCGTTTGTACAAAAAAAAACAGCTTTTTGATGTTGTTATAAGCCATTTTTTGTATTATATTATATAATCATTGTTTTTTTGTATTATTTTTGGAGCGTGTTGTAGATTTCTTGCCAAAAGTATGCGAAAAATGCTCTTATAATGGCCGTAGCATAGGCTCCAAATAAAATACCGGCGAAGAGAAGTCCATACATTGTTCGTTTGACTGCTGGGAACTGGATAATATTGAAAATAATGCTCAGATATATTAATATAAGTGGGATAATGTATATTATGAGAAGGTTTATAGAATAATTGATCAGTAATATTACCTGTATCCTTGTGTATTTTGTGCTTTCTTTGTAGTGGCTTAGTGTTAGTTTGCAACTTTTGATTACCGCTTCATATACTCCTAATTTTTCTATAGTCATACTATATCTGGTATGTATTTTGAGTGCGTTGATCATTGACATCAAGACAAATCGTAGCAAGAGAAAAAATATTGTATATCCATTGTGTAAATGTCAGGAAACACCTATTTTTAGTACCATTAGCCAAAATACAGTAGGCGAAATAAATAATGATACTATACCGTATTCAAACATCGGAAAAAAATCTGCTCTTCATTTTTTTAGTGCATTTTTAATACTTTTTTTCTCGTCATTGATGTAATGAATTAGTGCTGATTGTCCTATAGGATAAATGATAGAGTAGGCAACAAACAATACAATCGCTATCCCTATTACTCGATTTATTACGTGATTGTTGGTTATTTCTTGGACAAAAAATGATGTGATTTTTCCTACATATAAGCCATTTTCATAGTTTTTTGCAAAGAGTGTATTTACGTTTAAGATAATTAGTAAACTTGCGATGAGTGAATGAAAAAATGATGTCGCCAGTGTCAATCTGATGATTTTGTAATCGTTTTTCATATATTCAATGGATCTTTTGAGTATCGGTTTGATCATTCTTATTTCTTTTGCAATAATTAAATTAATTTTGTTTAATGTACGGAAATGTGTGGTGTAGGCAATAGAAATTTTGGACTAATGACAGGTAGATTTGTGTTGAAACTTTTGTGGAAATAACTATAGTCTCTGTATTGTCTTTACTTTCTATCGTATGCCGATGAGATTTGTCAAAAAAATTGTTTTTGTTCTCTTGCTGCTCATAATAGCTTTTTTTGTTTATCGTTTAATTAGTCCAAATTCAGCAAACAATCTTTTGCTGGATATCAAAACATTTTCTAATACCAGTTTTGGTACGCATTTTGATTTGTCTGGTACCATTCTTGAAACTAGTGGTGTAGTACTCGATACTACTTGAACTGTTTTGGATGCTAGCGGTGTTAGTTTGCTTACTACAGGACAGGAAAATACAGGTGATGAATTATTACTTAGTGATGTAGAACTTTCTACAGGGCAGACTACAATTCCTGCTACAGGAACCATTGTTTCTTCATGAGCAACCGTCATTACTTCTGCTCCTGTTGTTGTCCCTGTTGTCAAAAAAACACCAACAAAAGCTCCAGCAAAGCCTGTACCAACATCGTCATCATCAAGTGATTATAAAAACTTATTGGAAAATTTTAGCAATTAATTTTTTGCATTACTATGCAACTTACGCTCAAAGACTATATAACTAACGATACCTTATCCATTCAAGATGTCGTTACTTCTTATTTGGATACAGCAAAAAAAATTAATGCTGATTATTTTTCTTTTATTAGATTCCACGAAGATTACGTTCAGGCTCATATTGAAGAATTTTCTCATAAACATCTAAAGGCAGCACCTATTGGTATCAAAGATATTATTTTGACGCAAGGATATATTACTTCATGTGGATCAAAAATGCTTGAGGAGTATATAAGTCCATATAGTGCAACCTGTTTTTTGAATTTGGAAAAGAATGGATGATTGATGATAGGAAAAACCAATATGGATGAATTTGCTATGTGATCAACAACAGAAACTTCGTATTTTTGAAAAACAAAAAATATCTATTGAACCGATAGATCTCCTGGTGGAAGCTCTGGATGATCTGCTGCAGCAGTCGCTTCTGGTGCTTGTATTGCTGCTTTGTGAACAGATACTTGAGGAAGTATTCGTCAGCCTGCTGCCTGGTGTGGAATCGTTTGAATGAAACCTACTTATGGAATGGTGTCTCGTTATGGAGTCCAATCTATGGCATCAAGTCTTGATCAAGTAGGTGTGATGACGCAAACCGTAGATGATGCAGAATTATTGCTCAAAGCTATTGCTGGGTTTGATCCTAAAGATTCGCAAAGTGACCCTAAGGCGGACCTTTTCGTGAATGATAAATGATGAATGATAGATGATAAATTAATTAAAAACTTTAAAATATGAGTGCCAAAAGAAGCTTTGTGAGAAGGTTTAGATCCTCAGATAAAAGCATTATTTTTGGTTACATTAGATAAGCTTCGTGCGGATTGATTTGTAGTAGAGGAAATTAGCTTGCCTATGCTTGCCTATTCTGTATCAATGTATTACACATTACTGCCAGCAGAAGTAAGTACTAATCTTGCTCGTTTTGATGGAATAAAGTTTGGATTACAATCTGATAATAGTACCATATCTTCACTTTCTGAATATTATGCAAAAATTAGGTCAGAAGGTTTTGGGGAAGAAGTAAAAAGGAGAATACTTTTGGGGACTTTTGTTTTGAGTTCTGCAAACTATGAATGATATTATCTCAAAGCACAAAAAGCAAGAGAGGAGTTACAAGTTGAATTTAATAAAATATTTGCAGAATATGATATCCTTCTTACTCCAACAGTTCCAGAAGTTGCATGGAAACTTTGATCTAGATCTGATGATCCGCTCAAGATGTATTTAGCTGATATGTATACTATTCCAGCAAATATGTGATGATTGCCTGCGATGTCTCTTCCTATGGGCATGGTTGAAGATCAGGGAGAAATGATGCCTACAGGAATACAAATTATGGCAGATAAACGAGCTGAAAATAAGGTATTTGATTTTGGTAGATATTTAGAAAAATTTTTAGGAAATGATAAATGATAGATGAGAGATGAGAGATGATAAATTTATAATCTAAAATTTATAATTTATCATTTATCATTTTGTTTTGATCCGGTCGTTTCCCCGCTAAAGGCGGGGTTCAGTGGATAAGACAGCCCGCAGAAGTGCGGGGTAACCTAGGTTAACGATATTACGTTGTTAATAAAATAGTAAAAAGTATATTAG
>CAZKEK010000001.1:0-25023 GCA_964551805.1 uncultured Candidatus Peribacteria bacterium | reverse complement strand
GGTAACCTAGGTTAACGATATTACGTTGTTAATAAAATAGTAAAAAGTATATTAGATTTATAATCTCGTCGTTTAATGGATAAGACAGCCCGCAGAAGTGCGGGGTAACCTAGGTTAACGATATTACGTTGTTAATAAAATAGTAAAAAGTATATTAGTTTTATGATCCGGTCGTTTAGTGGATAAGACACAACCCTGCGAAGGTTGTAACCCAGGTTCGACTCCTGGTCGGGTCAAATATGGTTATGGGTGATTAGCTCAGTTGGCTACCCCGCTAAAGACGGGGCTCATTACATTCGGAGCTTTTTGTAAAGTTATTGTTCTATGGGTGATTAGCTCAGTTGGCTAGAGCGTTTGCTTGACGTGCAAGAGGTCACAGGTTCGAATCCTGTATCACCCACCAGTAAAAATACTATAAGATTTATTGTTATCATACTAGCTCAGTTGGCTAGCCCCGATACATCGGGGTGACGTGCAAGAGGTCACAGGCACGCCCCGCAGACTTGCGGGGTTCAGTCCTGTATCACCCAAGATTTTATTCTATTAAATAATACTAACTTCACAACTATATCAAACAAATTCTCTGTTTTTAGAAACGAAGATTATAGTGAAATTATGTATAGAGAGAATTGTAAAAAACTTATAGGAATTCCCTTTAACATAAAAAATAAACTACATTCATTAGAACAATTAGATTGAGATATCTCTTGTCTTCATTGCATCTCCGCTCTTCGTAAAATTCTTTATGATACATTAAATATTTATCTACAACCTTGTTATATTCGAGATTTGCCAAAAACACTAAAAGAGGAACACAATTATAATGAAATATTGGTAAATAAAATACAGAATTGAGATATTGTTTTTCTGAGAAAACCTCCTAAAGAGCGTATCTCTCATGTAGTTCTTTGATTAGATCAAGAGCAAATCTTTCATTCTTGCAGAAGTAGAAATACTGTGATTGAACTTTTTAGTTGTCTTGATTGAGAATATTCAACTAAATATTAAAAATTTGTTTAATTCTGATCTTCTCTTGAAAAGTTTATATAAGTATCAAATTCTTGATAGAAATTCTTTACATTTACCAAGCTTTTCAGCTTAGCATATCATTATGGTTAAAGTATAATTGTGGGAGGCTTTTTGTTCGATCTATTAATCCAAAATTAAGAAAGATAACCAATTACGGTTATTTTTTTTAATTTTAAAAAAAAGCGATGAAGAAATCCACCGCTTTTCCTACCTATAAGGTAGTTTTTTTATCTTTTTTTGGGTATTGCCTTGAAGGCAAACCCAATAACAGCTGAAATAGCGTTATTTTTTTCTGTTCTCTCTATACCTATTTTGGCAAAGAAGCCTAGATTCAATGTTCCCTCATCAAAAGTCATGAAGGTAAATTGTATTTTTTCACTAAATCCTCCATAAGCAAAATTTTTGATTCTTAAAGATTCAGTTTCTTCTTCTGAGCTGTTTATATACCCCAAATATATATTCGAAGTACATTCAGCAAAACCAATGGTTTTGGTCCATGTTGGACCGATTTTTAAATAATCAGCCGTTTTTAGTAAGCTGGTGTGATTTTGGTTGTTGATGTTCTTGTAGGTACCAATCCCTACCTCTATACCTACATATTTTGCCCTAAATTCAGCATTTACCTCTGAAGAGTAGCCGAATGAATTTTGGCTAATATTATAATTTGGGCCGAAACCGAAATTAACATTAACCGTTGTTTTTTGGACTTTTTGACCATAACTTTTTGGCAATGTCGTGCACAATATCATTAATATTGTTAAAAATATTGTTACAATTATGGCCATCGGATTATTTTTGATTTTTGTTTTCATTTTTTTATTGTTTTTTATGTTTGTATTTTACTTATACATATTTTATTATAAAAGTCAAGTGTATTTTGTTTTTTTTATTTTATAAAAAAAGCCACTCTGATTCATAAAAAAATACAGTGAGTGGCTGAGTTTTGTTTTAGCATATACTTTAGTTTGTTATTATTATTCTTTTTTTGTTTGTGTTTGGCCAAATTACATATTCTTTGGCATAAAATAACTCATCAATATCGATAAGGTAGAAAAATTTTTTCTTATTAATTTCTACGATGCCAATAAAGTAGTTTGTGGTTGGAAAAATTTTATTGGGAAAGAGTAGTTCAATACTAGATCTTTCCATTTCGTTTTCCGAGTAGATTGCCCATTGTTGGGTTAGTGCAATCTTGGATAGATTCTTAATGGGTTTTTTTTTGTACAGCTCCATAATGCTGTTTTTTACCCTAGCTTTGAGGTGTTTTTTTTCTTTTTTGGGAATTTTATTTAATTCTCCAGAACAAAACATTATTATGTTCATGATTTCCCCCTCCTTTCATGGGGTATTTGGTTATTGTTTTTTGTTTACAATCTGTACTATATATGAAAAATTCAATAATGCAAGTTCATTTTTGGTTTATGGATTTAGACAACTTATGGTGCAGGTATTTTTTTCTTGTATATTTGTTGGCCATAAACTTGTGCAAATTTTATTACATTCTGCTCCTGTTTCTTGGTCTTGGACAATTTTACTCTCCTTCTCTTTTACTGCTTTTTTAAAATACTTTTGGCTGAGTTCTACGGCTTTTTGTGTGCTTATTTCCGTGTTGTTTGTTTTTTGACAGGTTTCTTTGCATGTTTGTATTATTTCTTTTCAAAGAAACTTCGCGGATTGACAAAAATTTTGACATGTTGGTATGTCTTTAAATTGTATCTGTACGTTGATTTTTGCACATCCTCCTAAAAAAACACTGAGGAAACAAAAAATAATCAACATAGTATGCTTTTTGAGCATTGGTATGCTTTGAAGAAAATAAAAAAATTTTCTTATTATTTTTTGTTTTATTTTGATTTTCTGATTATTTTCCTTTCTTTTGAAAAAATGCTAGGTAGATGATTGGCAAGATTCCCGCAGTATTGAAAATAAATATACAAATGAATCGTGCTAATCTTTTTTGTGTTCCTGATTTTCGTAGTCCAATAGCTTTCCAAACTGCGTCTCGAACCATAAGAATTCCAAGTCCGATCATCATTCCTTGAGTAATTACTGGTGCTGTACTTGTAGCTAATTCTGGTGTCATTATATATTAATTATAAAGTAAAAAGCTTACCTTTTTTTTCTTTTCATCGATCAATGATAAATAGTATGCCTGCTAATAGTGTTGGAATTGCTGTTACACATCGTCGTTGTATACTACTTGATTGTATCCGTGTTTCTTTGTTGCTTTCAAAGATAAAAAAATATATGTATATATATGTCAATCATATCAGTGTAAATATTATTCCTCATGCTAATTGTTTTTTTCGACTAAGAATCAATATACCAATCAATAATATAGTAACTATACAATTAATAATCCATATTTCTTTGCTCCCATTAAAATCGCTTAATGTACTTCGACACATAAATATAACATATATTGTGGCTATAATTCTTGGTACTCGTTTTAATAATTTTTGCATAAAAAATATTCTATCAAATTAAAATTCTACCTGCTGCTGATTTTTCTATTTTTCCCAATTTCAAGAGCAATGGTTCGATATCTTCTTCAACAGCTTTTTCGTTGATTCCAAGCTGGACGGCGATGGCTTTGACTCCTATTGGTCTGTCAGCTTTTTCCAAAATTTCTAAATATTTGGCGTGAAGGGGAGTCATACCGCCTTCTTCGATTTGGCTGTGATTGAGAAAATCTTCTCGAAGTTGTTCTGTCAGAATGTTTTTTTTGGAATCTTCATTACTCATTAGGGAGTGCGTTATTACATAGTCACGAATTTTTATACAAAAGTTGTGGATTTCTCTTGGTACGGCAGCGACTTTTTCGCTCATTTTTTTGATAAGTTGGTCATTGGCAATAATCCCGTATTTATCGAGATATTTTTTTATGATTGTTTCTTTTTCTGTTGGTGAGTATTCCATAAAGTGGAACTGATAGACAAATCTATTTTTGATCGGTTGGCTCAATGATTCTGATTTTGTGGTGGCGCCAATAAGGGTAAATGGATTGATAGGAATCCTTACGTTTCCTCACTCTGGCATCACCATATCGATCACAAAATCTTCCATAGCAATATACAAAACTTCTTCGATATTTGGCTTGAGTCTATGTATTTCATCTATGAATAAGATATCTCAGGTTTCGAGCGTGTTGAGGATACTAATAATTTCCGATGGTTTGGTAATTGCATATCCAGTAACTGCTTTGATACTTACGTTTCCTTGCTTGGAAATAATGTGTGCTATTGTTGTTTTTCCAAATCCGCTGGGACCAGAAAAAAGCATATGTCCTATATGTCACTTTCTCTTTTTCCCACTTTCTATAGCTGTTTTTATAATTTCTTTGATATGATTTTGTCCAATAAATTCATCGAAACTATCAGGTCTTGTTGTGGTATGTATATTGAGTAGTTTGTCCGTATTGATTTTTTTTACTTCCATGATTTTCAACGGGTAACCGGGTAAACGATTCAATTATTTTTTGCTTTGTTTATTCACCTTTTTTGTTGAGTTTCATAAATCTTGGATAGTGAGTAAGTAATAGCGCTAGAAATAATATTCCCCAGATAGTACCTCATAAAACATCAGTTTTGAACATTACTTTTCTAGACTGGATGAGTCGTACTTTTTTGTCAGCTTTGCATTTTTCTTTTTCTATTTCTGTAGGGGGTGCATAATTGTCAGGATTTACTTTTGTTGGTTTTGCAATCATAGTAGTATTGCAAGCATCGATTTCGTAATATCTATCTCCTACAATATATTCATCATTGGTGATGATAACTTGTTTCCCTACGGTGTAAAATAACGTACCAAACGCAACAAGTGTCCCAATAACTCCTACAAGCGACATAAGCAAAAAATAAATCTTTAGTGGATTTCGTAAATGTGTTTTTTTTGGTTCTGTTTTAAGCGGTTTTTTTGTTTGCATGGGATATAATAAAAAGAATAAAAATACAATTTTTTTTTCTGGTTATTTTGTTTGTTTGATCTTGTAATATGCGTTGGTGCTTTCTATCGGCGTAACACTATAATTCGCGTTTCCTATTCTGATAACTCATTCAATAAGACTTAAACTACTTACGATAAAACTTGCTGTTCCTATTTTGTCTTCTGTATCGAGTTCAAAAATATCACCGTACCAAACAAAATTGTTGGTGAAGTATTTATCTGTATTTGATTTTACTATTTTGTATCTTTTTCCAAATGTCTCTATATATCCTACATCAAAGTTTCCGTTTTGGAGTAAATTCATATCTACATATACATTGGCTTCTGGCATAACATTGAGTCCTGTTTTTATAGATCATGGTACGGTACTGATTATTTGATTTTGGATGGTATTGTTGTTGAGATTTTGGAGGATTTGGTATTTTACTTTAAATCTATACAAGAATAATGCTACTTCGTATCTTGTGATTGGATTTTCAAAAGTAACCGCATCTGCTGGTCCAATCATCCCCATTGTCTGGGCTTTTTCAAAATAATTTTTCCATCGTGGCGTTGGTGTTTCATCAAGTTTTTTTCCTTCAAACAATCTTATGATTGCTGCGATAAATTGTGATTTGTTTATAGTGGTTTTTGGAGTAAAATATCCATTTGCTCATTTCATGACTCCGAGTGTACATATTTGTTGTATATATGTTTTGAGCGATTCGTCAGCAGCGGCTATATCTTTGAATGTACAATCGTCGGCTATTGTTCCAGAATTTGCTTGGAAATTGTAGATTTTTGCAAATAAGCTAATTATTTTTGCTGCTTGTTCTCTATTGAGAATTTCAAATGGTTTGTATTCTTGGATTGTTGTGAAGTTGGTAAGTCCGTTGTCGTTCATCCATCTTATCGCTTCGAGAAGTTCAGGATCGTTGTTTATACTTAGAGAATCAGCTAATGATCCAAAGTTGTCCAAAATTCCTGTTGTTGCTGTCCCCGTTGTGCTTAATGTAGTGAGCTTGTTTATCATCATGAGTCTGATGGTTTCGTTGGTTACTATGTTTTTGAGTCTCCAGATATAGAGTGCTATTTCTTTTCTTGTGATGGCAGTATCAAAAGCTGTTTGATTGTTGAGTGTAGTAAGTCAAAGTGCTTGTCCTTTGATATAATAATCTCACCATCGTGGAATTCTATTTTCGTTGGATAGTTTTCCTTCAAAAATTCTAACTAATAGTGCCATAGCTTGTGGTCTACTTAGTTTTTCTGCAGGAAGAAATTTGTTGTCTGTTGTTCCTTTGAAAATACCTCGTTTGCAAGTGTTTATGACAAAGCCAGAAAGACTTGGATCTACTTGATAACTATCAGTAAATGTGCAACTTGCGTTTTTTGTTTCTTGGCTATATCCCAAAACTACAAATGCTTGTCCAATTATTTTTGCTGCTTCTTCTCTTGTTAATCCATCATTTGCTCTATACTCCGTTTCGTTGTTATATTTGGTAAGTCCATTTGCATACATCCGTGATAATGCTTGATCAAATTCTGATCATGTGGTGTTGATTCATGCAGTACTTGTTGTAGTGATTATTGTAGTACCTGTATTTGTTCCTGTTGTTGTGGTTGTAGTTGTTGTGGTTGTAGTTGCTGTCGTTGTAGTTCCACTATTTACTCCGCCTGTACTACTGATAATAGTTATTTTTTTTGTTATAGGATCTATAACAATTTGAAAATTTCCTGTATTGGTTATGTTCTCTGTATTTCCTGTGCTTCCTGTCGTGTCTGCTTTTGTAGGAAAAACCAACATAGCTGCAGTAACCATACATAGTATTCAGAGTAATTTTTTGTTCATAATGAGAGAATGATACAATAAAACAATGAAGTGAAATATACTTCACTATAAGATATAGTAAATATACACAGCTTTTCAATATAAACTTGTGACGAAGATTCTTTGAGGTAAATACTCTTGAAAATTGCTAGCAAAACAATAATACTCAGACAAATCTTTTATTTTTTTGTATATTGAAAAAATGACTCACGTACAAAGAACTCTCGTAGTATTGAAGCCTGATAGTGTAGGTCGTAGTGTCGTTGGAGAAATTGTTTCTCGTTTTGAAAGGGCATGATTGCACATCGTAGGTATGAAAATGCTTCGTCCAGATAGAGATTTTCTTTTTCATCACTATGAAACCATAGGAACAATGGTTACTAGACATGGTGAAAAAATATTTGATGATACCGTTAAAACCATGATGAGAACTCCTATTATTGCTTTGGTTTTGGAGGGAATAGAAGTGGTTGATTATGTTCGTAAAATAGTCGGTTCTACAGAACCAAAAGGTGCTGCTCCTGGTACTATTAGAGGAGATTATGCGCATATGTCATATGGATATGCAGATAGTGCAAGTATAGGAATCCCAAATCTTGTTCATGCATCAGGAAACGCAGAAGAGGCGGAAAAAGAAATCAAGCATTGGTTTACTTCAGAAGAATTGTTTGATTATGATCCATTGCATAAGTTATACACTCGTTAATCAGTTTGATTAAAATAACCAAGATTATATTATTAAAAAATTTATCTCTTAGTCCACTAGTTTCCAAAATTTTTTAATGTACAATCTTACCTATCTTTTAGTTTGTTATGTTATTATCAATGAAAAAATGAATACATGGAAATTATTATAAAGACGTTGAAGTTGCTTGCATCTGTGGTGCAAAATTTACGGTAAACGCAACAGTTTCTGGACCTATCAAAGTGGAAACATGTTATCAATGTCATCCAGCTTTCAACAAAGATAAAGTTATCAAAAAAGTTATAAAAGGAAGAATGGAAAAATTCTTGGAAAAACAGAAAAAAATGGATGCTATCAAAAAATAATTATATTCATACGTCTGACTATGAAAGAGTACATTCGTTTTTTGTTGTTTAGTCGTTTACTATGTTGAATATGCTTAGAAAGCAGATTATGAAAAGATATGTGCCTGTTGATACAATTTTTCATATAATTTGACACAATGCGAGTGTTTTTATTAGATTAACGCTAAGGACACTCGTTTTTTTGTTTGTTTTGTATGTCCTTTTTGTTCTTTTGGACAAATATCTTTTTTTTGTCTATTTGCCTTGGATATTTGCTGCTTTTGGTATAGGACTTTTTGTAAAATATATCATAGATTTTTTAAATTTATATTTAGACTGAATTATCCTTTCTGAGCATGGTATTACCATATTTATGCGAGAATGATTATTTGATTATAAAACTGATTTTTTCGAACGAGATAAAATAGAAACCATTTCTCATGATCAAAATAATTTTTGGGATAAACTTTTTGCAAAAGGCGATTTGCTTATCAAACTCGAACATGGTATCGAATATCCTTTTGAAAATATCAATTATCCCCAGAGACAAGCAGAAAAAATACTCAAATATAAGTCTCAATTTTCTCTAGATCTTCCTATAGAAAAATCATCAGCTATTACTGATGACAAAATGGCTATTATCGCTGAAGCATTAAGCGAAGTAGTAAAAGAGTATATGGAGAAGAAAACGACTGAGGAAGAGGAAGAAGAAGATTATTAGACGATGAAGAGATGGAGAGATGGAGGAATTAATGTTTCAATATTTCAACTTTTTATAGTAGCTTCAGTTCTTTCAAAATTTTTTCGTATTTGGGGTAGTCAGCTCCAAATTTTTTTTGTATAAATTCTTGGAGGATATTTTTTCGATCAGAAAATCCGCTTAAGGTGTCTGAGGAAACTTTAAATGTCTTAAGTAAGCTATCTATATTTTCCATGTTTTTTTTGAGTCTGATATCTTTGCATGATGTGCGGAGTTCCGGCGTGATGAACTCATCAATTTTGTCGTAATCGATATGTTCGACGTTGAGGGTCAGTGAAATGTTTTTTATGTTTGGTTCTTGATCTTCTGCAAAAATAATATCTCGTGCTGGTGAGCTAAAATATGATTTATTTTCTGCATTGATGATTTTTAATTGCTCTATGAGTGTAGCTTCAGTGAGCGATGTTTCGCTGGTTATTGTGACTTGGGGATTGATCATAAGTGGCAATGCTGTTATTTTTTTTGTGGTGGTATCGTACTGAAACACATATTTGTTTTGGTTGGTTTCCAAAGAACTTGTAGATCGTACGCTTCCTATGCAAAGATAATTGTTGTAGGTAAATGGTTGGTGAAGATGTCAGGAAATAAGTTTTGTGGTCGGTATGTCCAAAAATCATTCATGGAGCGCAATATCTTTGTAACTAAATCTAGATTTTTGTCCGGGAAATGGTGTTCCGTTGATATAGTAGTGATGAAAAATTGTGATATTGGGGTTTTTGTCTATGGCTTCTGCAACTACTTGATTGATATATCATGAAAAAGCTTCGTTTTTGTTGGTAGATTTTTGGAGCAATGTAGAAAATTCGTTGATAGTTTTTAGTCTTTCGTTTTTTGGACTATAACTACTTTCTTCGTGTTCTGTAGGCAAAAAGAATGGTAACAATACTATGTCTTCACCTTCTATATTTTCTACTACTGGCTTAGTAATAAACTTGATCTTACCTATTCAATCTATCATTTCTAATCTATCATGTATAATTGTTTCGAAAGCTTTTTGTGCTTCTTCAAAAACGAAAGAATTTCCTAGCCGATCATGATTACCCGCGAGTATGTAGACGTTTTTTCCTTGTGCGAAGAGTTCTAAAAATAATTTGTAGAGCTGAAGTAATGCGTTTCTATCGTAAGCAAAATGGTAGACGTAATCTCAGAAAAAAACCATAGTCTTTTCGTCGGGATATGCAGAAAAAATATCTCTGAGTCCAGTCAGGATTTTGTCTTGATAACGCGTATTGATATGAATATCTCAGATTAAGAGCATGAATAATTAAGAATTAAGAATTAAGGTTCTGTATAACTTGTTTATGATAATAATTTTGTTTGTAAAAAAAAGTGGGAATTGTATGTTTGTTTTTTTTAAAATTTGCATTTCAGAAGGGAATATTTATACTTTATTGCATACAGTAGATGTTGGTCTGGAGTAATCTGGCTTTCTACACCCCCCGGCGGAAGTAATTCTGACTGGGGTTCTTATGTTATTGAAAAATAATTTTATTGATTTTTTATTTGCATTTCAAAATATAATATTTATAATTATTGCAATGTGATCAGTAATGATCCTTTTGCAGACTCGTATCTGCCACTGCCCTTGAGAGAAATCTCGAGGCAATTTTTTTTTATTTTTGGATAATGTTCCAATAAAAGTGTCTTACTTTGATTGCCAATCACAAAAGAGGTCTTTTATTATTTGGTTTGGAAAATAATCTTTTGGTATCTATGAGTTTTATTTGGTTTATGATAATCCGACATTCTTTGAGTCCATATTTTTCATATCTATCTATTTTAATATAATATTTTTCCATTCGTTTATGATATTTTGTTGTGATTGGTGCAACTAATAGCAATCAATTTCCGAGGTTATTATGTAATATTAAGCACACTCTTTTAAATTTACCATCTTTTTTCTTGTTTTCGTTCCATATATCAAAAAGTTCTCTTGTTTTTTCCATTTTTCCCGCCTACACACATAAAATATATATTCTTGTTTGTATGGCAAAGTAATTATATTTAACTGTTTTATACTTTTCAAGAGAAAAAGTATTTAATCTGAGATTATCGGGTAATATAAGAGAGGATAATTATTTTTCTGTTTTTCGTTTTTCTAATTTTTCTAAATCGATATATCCTCAGCCTTCTTTCAATACATTTCATTCTGATATATATTTTTTTATTGCTCTCGTCATAGAATTTTCTATTCATGGTATGAGGTCATTTTCAATTGGTTCTTTCATCTTCTCATCAGGTAGTTTTCATCAATAATATTTTAATTCTTCTCTTATTTTTATTCTATTGGGAATTTCTTTTTTTCATTCTTTTGCTCTTTCTTTCATCCAAAATTCATTGAATTTTTCGTCAAAAAGCCAGCTACAGGATGTCATATATCTAATATGTTTATCAGCAAGATAATGATCCAATATTTTTTTTCATTGTAATAAAATATCTGACATTTTAGTAATATCAGTTCCCTCATCGATATGTCTTCTTACAAAAAAAGTTTGATCATCAAATAAATTTATATCTGTATTTGTTTTTTGGACTTCTAATCATGCTTTAAATTCTTTTTTGAATTCTTCAGTTATCTTTTTTATTTCTAGTATAATATATTTGTCTTTATTCTCATTTGTAGTAAATAAAAATCGTTCTCATCTAGCTACTTGAGCACATTTTCTTAGTCTGAAATTTTCGCATATTGTTTTTTTTGAAATTGTATTTATAAAATATAGTCCATTTTTATAACATTCATCCAATATTTTTTTTTGTTCTGATGTTCATCATTTATTTTTAAATTCTGTATATGTTTCTTCTAATTTTGGTAATATAACTTCTTTTATTAATCTTTTGTTTATTATTGTATTTTTTCCTTCTGATATATTAGTCCATCATTCTAAAATTTCTTGTCTTTTTTTGGGGAAGTTTCAGTTCTCTTTAAGTTCTATTTTTAATAATGATTCTTTCGTAAGTAACCTCATATCTGCAAATTCTTTTTTGCTGATTATTTCTTTTTTGATTTCATAATTTTCTTTTTCTTGTTCAGATAAATTATTTTTTGATAAAATGTCCAAAATATCTAATAGATTTGGTTGAATTATTTTTTTTCTAGAAATTCATCAATTGGGTATTTCCATGCTATTATTACAACGGTAAATATATACCGTATAAGTATAGTCAGAATTGCTTATTTGTCAAAAATTTATTTATTTCCCTAAATAATTTCTCAATGTATAATCAATATCTCCCGCGCTATAGATTACTATAATAGTGTCTTTGGTTGTGCTTTCTATATCTTTGGTGATAGTTGCAAAATCGTCTCTATATAGTCATCCGCATGCTTTAGCAAATTTATTTCCTAGCGATTTGAGTGTGGTGATGTTTTTGAGTGCTGGGATTTTTTTTGTGAGTTCTTCTAGGTTTTCTCTGGCTGCGTAAATGTCGTAGATAGTTATTTTATCGTATAGTTTCGTAGCGTGAATAAAATCGTTTCGTCAGGTTACTATTCTATTTATTTGATGGGGTTGGAAAATTCCAAATATTTTTTTGTTAGGAAACTTTTGGTGGAGAGCAAGGTATCCAAACTCTATCGAGGAGGCCATGTGTCCGTAATCAGTAAATATTTTTGCTCCTTGAGCATTTTTTCCTAAATATTCCATTCTTCTTCGTAGTCCTCCAAATCCTTTCATGATTTCGTGTATTTTTGTTTTTGTTTGTTTGCTTATCGTCGAAATAAGATCCGTTACCAAAGATCCATTGACGTCATTGTGCTTTCCTCGGATGTGAGTAAAGGCTATTTTTTTTGTTGAAACTTCTTGAATTTTTTGGTTACTCTGTTTTTTTTTGTCTAGCAATGATAATCATTTGGGTATAAAGACCTTGTATTTTACTTTGGAAATGAAGGTTTCAAACGCTGAAAGATAATCTTTCATGTCTTGGTAATAGTCTGTGTGGTCTAGTTCTAGACTAGTGATTATCGCATAATCTATATCAAGATATAAAAAATGTCTTTTGTATTCGCAGGCTTCAACGAAAAAAAACAAAGATTTTATGAGATCGTTTCAGAATATTTCTGATGATTGTTTTCCTGTGAGAATGTAATCAAAAATAGTCTTAATTTCGTTTTTATGTTTGTTGTTTATGACATAACTTTGTGTATCGAATCATTGTACGAGTGCTCATAATATTCCCAATCCAAAATCTGGAACAAGTTTTTTTGCTGTGTGGATTGCTAGTGCGGTAGATGAACTTTTCCCATTGGTCCCCGTAAATCCAACCGTAGTAAAGTACTTGGAGATTTCTCCCAAAAATTGAAAATAATTCAGAATCACCATCACTTTTTTATTGGCTTTCATGATTTTTCTTGCTTCAAGAACTTCCTCGGATTCGGCTGTCGCTTCAGAATATATAACTATATCTCAGAGTTGTATTTTGTGTTTTCCATGTCCGATAATAACGGGTAATCATTTTGCTTTTAGTTTGTCGGTAAGCTCGCTTTGGTTGGCATCGATGCAGACAATATTGGTATATCATAAATCATGCAGTATCCCTGCTATTCACGACATTCCTGTTCCTCCGGCTCAAACTAAGATTATTTTTGACATCGTTTATGATAGATGATAAATGCTAGATAAAATGTAGTGAATGTTGGTAGGAAAACAAGAAAAAATGTTTGTTGACTTTTTATTTCAAATATGTATAAATATATCAATTAAATAAAAATTAAACAAAAACTAAAATTAATTTTTAAAAAAAATGAAAAAAATTATTGTATTTCTGCTATTATTGAGTATAGAAAATCTAGGATTTTCATCTAATACTCCAAAATCTCTTCGTATCACGGGATTGTTTCCTGTAGAAAAACTTCCTTTGTTACAAACACTAACAAAAGATACGCTACTATTTGCTTATACAGATACTGTTCGGTACTCAAGATATGAGTGGGGTGTCTTCTATCCTCATAAATATGTAGCTCCTTTCCTTCGTAATAAATACTATAAGATTACGATTGAAAAATCGGCAGCTACTCAGGATCAGGATATTGTTTTTGTAACTGGTATTTCTGATGAAGATGATTCTTCATTGTGGCAGATGATTGGTAATTACGAAGAAGATCAAACATGTTTTCGTTGGATTGCTCTTGGCTTATTGCTTGCGATTCATTGTTATGGGTTTTGGAAATTGAGAAAAGATTTTTTTTGGATCTATAGTGATCATAGATATGAAACAAAACAACGTCAGCGAAATCGTGCCATATTAATGGTACTAATCACTATGTTGATTGGTATTGGTATTGGCTGGTTTGCTCATTCGTATTTCTTCCTGTTCTTTCCTATAATATATCTTATCTTTATATTTTTGCCTACAAGTACCTGGTATTCAGGTATGACTAAGCGTGAGCGGGAGCTAGATAAAAAATCGTAATAAATATTTGTTCTGTAAACTAGTAGATGTGTTCTACTAGTTTTTTTTTAAATTACTATTTTGTGTATCAGATTCTGATAGGTATTACAAAAAATTTTATTTGTACGTATCTTGTTTATTCTTTAAGAAGCACGAACATCAAATGGTTTTTCTCGTATTTTATTAGAAATATGTCTGCTTTCTTCTGTTTGGTTTTCGAATCTCATTGCTTGCTCTTCTCCTATTTCTATGATTTTTATAAAATCTTGACTAACAAGTCTTTTTTTTAGTTGTTTCATTTTTTCTACTATATCATTGTGGTCTTCTCTATATATTTTTTCTTGTTCCATCTGAAACATTATCATATAAATTTATCTCTAGGAGAGTATGTAATGTCCTGTATAATGCAACATTTTTTATTTAAAATAAAAAAAATCTGAATTTTTCATCAGATCTTGATTTTTACCCAGAGTGGGACTTGAACCCACACGTCCTTGCGAACACCAGATTTTGAGTCTAGCATGTCTACCATTCCATCATCTGGGCATAAACAAATTTAATACAATACATATTCACCATTCCATACCCGCTAAAGCGGGTTGCTCAATCTTGCAACAAAAACCAATCGTTTCACTTTTGTTTTTTGGCAATCTTGGCACATCTGGGCAATTCCATTTTTGTATGTTTGTGGTGAATGTTTACTAAAATCTAATCAAAAATCAATTGATTTTATGCATTGATTGTTTACATATCATGTGATGATTGTTTTTTCATCATTTTTTTACACGATAATTCTATCGAAACCATGGATTTGAATAAGGTAATGATTATCTGAAGATCTACTAACAATTTGCAAGTTAAAACGATTGAAAGTAGTGGAACTTCTGTAGTAAATTTTACTGTTGCGACAAACAGAAAATTTAAAAATAAAGAATGAAATGTTCTTGAAGATGCAGAGTACCATAGATGTGTTGCTTATGGAAAAGGAGCTGAAGTATTGACTAAGTATTTAAACAAATGAAAAAGAATTTATATTGAATGAAGATTGAGAACAAGAAAATGGCAGGATAGCGAAGGAAAAGAAAAATTCTCTACAGAAATTATTGTAGACAACTTTATTTTCTTGGATCCAAAAGGACAGGGAGAATTGGATGATCATGATCCTATTTTGGATGCGGCTGATTCTACACCTATTGAAGATGAAGAAGTACCATTCTAAAGCATATATGTTTGATAAAAATGCTTTTTGATTTTGCACTGATCTTGTATTATAAGATTTTTTATACGTTAGCTTTTGTAGCTTATGACTTTTACGACTAAACTAAAATATTTTCTTTACGATCTCTTTGATATGGTATCTTTTTTGATATTTGTTGGAGGAATTGTTCTTTTTGTCAGGTTTTTTGTTGCTAATCCTTATACCGTTGTGGGTGCAAGTATGGCTCCTACATTTCAAGAAAATGATTTTATTATTGTAGATAAAGTTACGCAAAGATTTGGTCAGCTTTCTAGAGGTGATGTTATTGTTTTTGTGCCGCCAGGTAAAACTATTCCTTATATCAAAAGAATTGTATGATTGCCTTGAGAAACGGTAAAAATACAGCATAATGGTGTACAGATTTGTACAACCGTTAATGCTATAGAACAATGTCATACATTATCAGAAGGTTATTTGTCTTGATCTGTAAGAACAGAATGAAGATGTGGTATAAATGATTTTGTGATAGATACGTGATGATATTTTGTGTTGGGAGATAATAGAGAATTTTCTACTGATTCTCGTTGTTGTTTTGGTTTGAATTGTTATGATGGTTCTAGTTACGAAGTACCATTTGACAACATTATTGGTAAAGTGTATTTGAGATTTTTTCCTAACTTTAAAAGCTTCTAAATATACACATTTATTTTTGGTATATTCTCATGAAGATATTTTCAAATTTTGACACCCAGCTTAGACAAAAAACATATCAAGAATATCAAGAAAAATATGGTATAGATAATGTTATATGTTTTTGAAGAAGCAAAATATATTATATGTATAAATTCGCTGTGCCATTTTTTTTCTTTTTGTTGATTAATATTTTGTGAATTATATTTTTTTATGATTGGACAGGTGGTAGTTATTTTGTTTATTTTCTTATTGCTATTCTTATTTTTGACATGGTGTTTTTCTTTCCTTTGATAGGAAAATATATCGATTATAAAATGGATTTCATTGTAGTTATTCCTACTTCTATTATGTTATATGAGCAGTGATGAATACTCAAAAGAGACGTTGCTACTATTTGATCTCTGAGTATAAAAACAATCTCTATAAAAAAATCTTGATTGCTCTATAGTATGTTTGATAATGGCGATCTTATTATTTTGACGGAATGAGATACCGAACATAACGGAGAAATTATTCTTCGCTGGGTTCCTAAGCCTGAAAAAAGAAGAAATCAGATTGTAAAAATTATTGGAATGGATATTCAAGCTGATCAAAATCCACAAATATAACTAACAACTAACAACTAACAACTAACAACGATGGAAACTATTTATAAATAAACAAGAATTAAAAATTAAAAATTACCTATAGGATATCAAGATACATATTTACTAAAAAAATTTATTTTTTAATTTTCTGTCATGAAGCAAGAACAAGAAAAACCACGTATTCCTTTTGATATTTATGAGTCTCCTCAGGAAATTGTGATTTTGCTTCCTTTGGGATGAGTAAAAAAAGAAACGCTTAAATTGGAAATTAAGGATTATAGACTTGTGATTTCTGGAGAAAGAATAAAGCCAAAACTCAAAGATCATCTGATTCCTCTCAAAGAAGAGTGCTACCGATGACCGATAGACCAAATCATCGATCTTCCTCCTCAGGTATATTTTGATAAGATTCATAGCAAACTAACCCCAGACAATACCTTGCAAATAATCGTACCAAAAGCATTGATACCAGAAAAAATTAAACTTGAAGTAGAGTACGATAAATAGACAAAAGCCCCGGAGTACTCCGGGGCGACAAATATTGCTTAATGTTGACTAAAGGTAGCTGTGAATTCGGCTACTTTTTGTCTATTTTTTAGCTATTTTTCGTCAACTTTTTGTCGATAAAAGTAGATAAATATCACATCAGTATTCCTCGTGAGATGAAGAAGATATAATTGACCATGCTATCTTCAAAGACGTGCAAAAACATGCCCATAATCAGCAAAGCTATTCGTCCGATATATAATGATTTTCGTAGAAAATATATGTTTTTTTCTTCGATATCTATATTTTTCCATGTTTTTTGGATTCTTTTTGCTATTCGGGTGATTTGTAGAATCATTATTGCTCGCAACAAAAATCCTATAGTTCAGATATCGAGCATTAGTTGAAGATAGTAGTTTTCTGGTAAGATGGTTCCATTATGAAGTACTGCTGGTCATGAAGTTCACAATCCATATCCACTTGGTTGATTTATGACGTATTGTATGCTTCCAAATTTTGCGGTGATATGTCCTAATGTAGATGCTCATTTTAGTATACTTACTCCTACTAATCCAGCTAGAATTGCTGCAGCTATTCCTCGTGAAAATTTTTTGTGCTTTTTGATTCGTTGGATATTTACAAGTGCTAATCATATTATTCATCAAATATATGCTGTTCTTGATAGTGTTAGGAGTATTGCAAGCAATCGCAGCAGTATTATACCAATATTTACTATCGTATGTTTGTTTGCTTTAACCACGTCTTTGATAGTGGTAAATTTTTGTTTGCATAGTGTTAGTATGAAAGGAAGAAATGCGATTAAAAAATATCCATAATTGTTTGGTCAAGAGAATATTCATTGTCGTCTAGGTGTGCCTTTATATCAGGTGAGATAGTAGATTGGTGGTTTTACTCAGAATTTAAAATCATTGAGTGGTCAATATCCTAGGTGAAGAAAAATATCTGGCCATAGGAATTTTGCTCCTTGTCGAAGGAAGCCAAACGTCATCGTGATAATCAGAAAATATTTTAGAAAATTAATAAAATTCATAATTTTTGATCAAATCCCTCTGCCTTCGGCATCTCCCTTTATCAAGGGAGAACTATTCCAGAGATATCCGATGAATGTTGAAGAAAGAAAAATGAAGAGGTAGAGGAGTCCGTATTTTATCCCTACAAAAATGTCGTATCGTCATTTTCCTTTGGTGAGTGATATTATGGTTCCAAATATAATTATAATTATTAATGAGATTCGTGGTCGTTTTCGTAGCATAAGATATCCTTTTATTTTTTTTCGGTTTGCTAGAAGAATGTATGCAAAAAAAAGTACCCAGATTGCATCTCTTCCCAGTGCGGGTAATTGTGGATATGCTCATCCAAGTACGCCGTATCAGATAATAGTGACGAAGAGATGATAGAGTACGACAAATATCAAAAATGGTTTCAAAAACCTGATCATTAACGATGTATGCTAAATGATAAATGATAGGTTTTTTATAGTGGTTCACAAAATAAAAACAATGGAAAAAGTATTTTATACGTTAATCTTTTTTTTTGCTTCTTCTATTTCCTCTTTTTCGTTTTCTTCTTCATTTTCTTCTTCATTAAAGAAAAAAGAAAATTCTCCTGTTGCTGTTTTTTCTCAAAAACGTTCTATATCTTCTATATTGTAATTGTACACGTCTGTTACGTGTCGTGTATTTCATTCTTTATCTTCTTCTTCTTCTATATCATATGCATTGTATAGATATTTGTCTCTACAAAAGCTGTTATAATATCTTCTTCGATCGACTCTATTATAATATTCATTATCTTCTTCATACTCAAAATCACATTTATCATAATCTGTTTTGTTATGTCTTAAGCTAGCAATGATGATTTTATCTAAATATAATCTTAGAAAATCGTTAATAATTTCGTTTTCGATTATACTATTTTTTTCTCTTTTAGTAACTCCTTGAGCTATAATCTCATCAATTTCTGTTTTTTCTAGTCATAATTCTAAAAGTTTTCTTTCTTCTATATAGTGTGTTATTGGATATGTGTTTTGTTCTTTTTTATCATTATTTTCAACATAATCATACGTATTTCAAACCTTTCATAAAAATTCTAATCAATTTCAACAATATATTAGTCATTTTATCATTTTTGGGGTAATTTGTTTTATAATATCTTCCTCTATTATGTTATTTGGATATATATACAAAATAATTCTCTTTATATATAACGCTAAATTATTTCGTATTTCTGTTTCTGTATTTTTTTCTTTTTTTTCTCGTATTTTTTTTATTGTTGGACCATATTTTGACCAATCTTCTTCATTATCCATATTGCTATTGTAAAAATCTTGCATACAGAAAATGCATCCAAACATCTTATATCACAATTCGTTGTCGCTAATTTTGTCGGTATAGAGATAATCTTTTATTTCATATTGTTCGTCGTCTTCTTTATCTTCATTCAAATTATCATATAATTCTTTATTTATGTCTGATTGTATCTCTTTTTCTTCTTCGCATATTTGCTGTATAGCGTTAATATTGATTCTTTTCATAATATGACTTATATATAAACATATATATTATACTCCGATTTCTTTTTTTTTGCAAATATTTGTTGCAAATATTTTTGGTATCTATACATTGAATATGTTTATTTTGTAGAATTCTATGAAACTTAGTATAGTTATCCCAACAAGATGAGATCAAAACATGAAAAACATCACGGAATATTTACAACGTCAAACGTTTACCGATTTTGAAGTTATTTTTGTGGTAGACAAACATATTGAAAATTACGAATTACGAATTACGGATTACGAATTTTTGCATCATCATGCTATTCGTTGTGTCACCAATGCAAATAGTGATTTTAAACCACAAAAAAATGCGAGCTATAATAGAAACTTTGGTATTAATCAGGCGAAAGGGGAATTTATTCAACTTATGGATGATGATGAAATGTTTGATGCTGATTATTTAGAAAAATCTTTGCATCTTCGAGATGAGTATCGTTTGCTTCTTCATAAAGATTTTGTACTTACACCAACCTTGATGTATAGGACAACTTGACTGATCCAAAACCAAGGATTTTCTCATTTCAACTATCGGCTTTCGAGACCTATTCCTCAACTATTGGGAAACAAAAAACGAGCATATATTCAGATGTATTCTGGAAATTCACTGCTTGCTCCGGCATATATTTTCCAGCAGCATTTATTTGATGAACAATTTGATTTTGTCTATGAAGATTTGGATTTTACGTATGGTATTTATCGTGCTGGATTTCCTCTTATCGTTTTGCGCAATCTCAAAATATATCATATGGAAAGAGACAAAACTAAACTTGAACAGGCTCGAGTTGCTAATGAATATGCTGCATATAGAAAATCTAAACATAGGATGCTGTTTGTCAAAAAGTATGCAAATTTCTTTCAAAAAATACAGTTTTATTCGCTAGGATTTCGAGGTCAGCCGCTTTGGCTTATGCTTAAAGTGCTTAT
Organism: uncultured Candidatus Peribacteria bacterium; assembly: GCA_964551805.1. GTDB lineage: Bacteria > Patescibacteriota > Gracilibacteria > Absconditabacterales > Absconditicoccaceae > CAJBLF01. The sequence goes on along the minus strand of CAZKEK010000001.1, from coordinate 4,599 downwards.
TTTTGCAAAAAAATCTGAAGTAAAAAAACTTCTCAAAGCTATTTGGAAAGGTATGTTTGCTTAATCTATATTTTTTATGATTTTTTGCATCTTCAGAATCTTCTTTTGATAGGGATAGACTTTTGTGGGAACGCCCAAAAAACTTGCTACGAGAAAGAGGTGTAATCTACTACTAATAACTACATGTGCTCAAGCGAGTGTTTTTGTGAACGTAGCAAAATCTTTTTCTCGGTCAAGAAAAGAAAAATCCTGACTTTTTATTCACGCTCATTGTTGTATATTGTGGGCATATTTTTTGTCGTTGTATTGATTGTTCTTCCCTTTCGCTATGGGAACAAATACGATGTTGTATCATTGGAGATAATATTCTTTTACGTCATGTATAATCATAGGTAGAAATTGTTCTGCATTTTTGTTGAGGTTGATAACTATGTATTTCTCTCAATTTTGAATTTTGAATTCTGAATTCTGAATTTTTTGTCGTGGGTAAGCGAAAAAAGATGTGTCCATAAAAAATTCTACATTTTGGTAGCCATATGTTTTGAGGTCGTGAACGGTATCCATATCTCTTGCGAAGATGTGTTTCGTTCTTTTGAGGATGTGCGTGAAAAGGAATCTGTTGAATCGTTTTTTTGGTACTTGTATTCCTCCCATGAGATAGCGAGGTTTTTTTAAGCAGGGGAGAAGTGATACCAATCGATATCGATAAGCATTTGGGTTTTCTTCTGTAAGTATTTCACCTCAACCGATAATTACTGCGTCGGTTTTTTTATAGAGTTTTCGTTCGCTTAATTTTCATTGGCGAATATATTTCACCCGGGTGCGAAATCCTTTGGGGATTTCTGTGACGAATGTTATTTTGCTGGTGTCGATGAATTGCTGAAAAAAGGTTTTGAGTCGTGTGGGATCGTAGGCTGCGATAGTTATCTCTTTTCATTCATCGAGCAATAATTTTACCGTTCATAATAAAATGAGCTCGTCTCCCATATTTTTGTAGGATCGATTTCCGATGATAAGCAGATGTTTTTCTGTGATAGCTAAGGTGCTTTTTATCTCCATATTCTCTGTAAAATAAAAAAAGACTACTAAATATATAGTAGTCCTTGAGAAGTATTCAATAGAAATTTTTATTCGGCTTTATTCTCTCTTGCTCTTTTTTCGTTCCATATATTAAGACTATTGAGATAGTTTATATATTCTTCTTTGTTTTTTTCTATTTTAGGTGAAATTTTCCCCAGTGTTCCAAATCGTCCGCCATCTATAGCTTCTGTATGTATAGGATTATATTTATTGGCTCCATCATTGAACATAATATCTCCTCGGTCTCGTGTTAGTTTGTCTCCTAATCAAGTCGATTCAAATGGATTGTATTTGTCCCCTTTTGCTTTACCTCTAAATATTGATTTCATATAATTTGTTAAATTTGCTGATTTTAAAAGTTCTTGATATCAGCTAAATACTATAGGAGTTCCATCTTCTTTTTTATATCCCGAAATAATTAGTTTTTCTGGATCAATTGCTGTTCGTTCTCCGTAAGTTTTTATATATATCTTTGTATCTTTTTCTTTAAATTCTACTTTTTCTTTACTACTTCCTGGTTTTTCTTTGTATAAAATATTTCCATATTTTATTAGATTTTTTTTCTGTTCTTCACTGACGTTGAAGTTTTTTACTTGTTCTGTAATATTTATTCTTGTGTCATCAACATTATCCCAATCACTTCATCATTCAAGAGTAGGCACAGCGCTTTCTGTATATTCTTTTATTGTTTTGTTTTGGTCGAGATTGCTTATGTTTTCTGTTGTTATACCAACTTTGGCAAATGATGTTTTGAGAATATCCTTATCGTTATTTTTTCGCATTTTTTGGATAATTTCTCTTTTTTGTTTACTATTGCTGTCTGTTCATTGGAAATTTAATAATAGTCCATTATATCAAGCTTGTGTCATTTTAAATGTTTTTTGATCAACAAAATCTTTGAGTTTCCCTACTGGTAACGTTCCAAATATTTCATTTATCTCTATATAACTAAGTTCTTCTTCTGGATTGTTTATTTTTTCTTGGTTTGCTCAAGGCCATTGTAGTTTCAATGCATCTACATCAAGTCCTCCAGAAATAAATTTTCCTGCTGTATTGAATGGATTACCACCGAAAGCATTAAATCCAAGAGTTACTCATCCAACAATAAGCATTCTTTGCCAAAATGGTGTTTTTTCTTTTTGGTCTTTATTAAATTTACCAGAGAATAACCATTTCCCTAGTTTAAATATTCCATAACCAACTCAACCAACAATAAGTAAATTAGTCCATGTGTTCTTTGCTTCGTTGGTCATATTAGGAAACATATTGAGTGTTTTTCTGATAACTCACGTTACTCATCATTTTTTGAATGTATCTATATAATCTTTGTCTGCATAGCTAGGGATGTTGTTGTTATTTGTGTTTTTGCTGTCTTGAATGTTTTCTTCTGTATTGTTTTTGGTGTTTTCTATTGTGCTATTTCAAGGTTTTTCTTCTGCTCAATTTTTTCCTGCTGATTTATTTAACTGTTTAAGTGATTCTGGATTTATTTTTGTTAGTTCAAAAAAATCTTTTCTATGTGTTGGTACAAATGGATGTTCTGATGGTTTGAACGTGTCAGGATTTGAAATAACATTATTGAGATAAGCTTCCAATGCTTGGAGGTCTAGGTTCAATTCTTGTCTTTTTGCTCAGGTAAGTTCTAATTCATCTAGAATAGCATATTCTTTGTTTACTTTTCTAAGTGATCTGTTTATTTTTTTTGCATCTGATTTATCGTGGATAATAGTTTCATAGTATGGCGTATTATCTCAATCTTCAAGTATTATACCATTTCTTGTAAGAATAAAATCAGGTCATTCTTTACTAAGAAATTCTATTCTATCACTCAATTGCTCTAGTGTCATTCTCATATCCATACCATTGATATCATTCATTTGTACTTCTGTGAAATCTTTATTTTTTCCGTTTTTTGTGTCAATGTCTCGTTTGATGTCATATTTTCTGTTTTTGTTGTTTGCTACATCTTCCATAATTTCTTTGATTTTATTGAGTTCTTTAATACGTCTTTCTATTTGCATTTTATGTATTTTTCGTGTTTCTTTGTCTTTTTTGTCGTATTTGGTATTGGAAAACCAACCTGCTGTTTCAGCTTTTGCTAAGTCTCTTTCTTGTTCGTAAAAAGTAATTAATCTTTCTACTTTAAATTTCATATTTTCAATATTTGTTGAACGTTCTATGGTTTTTTGATTTGTTTCGATGTTTTTTTGTAAATCTTTTAATTCTCATTTAAAGCTTTCTAATGTTTGTTCTCATTTTATTTCGCTTAATCTAACGTATATTCATTCTTTTGTTACTGATGTTTCGTTTTTTGTTTTGTCTGAATAAAATTGTTGTATCCATGGTACTAAATTCCATTTATTTACAAGAAATTTTGGTTTACCATCGATGATAAACATATATTTTTCTCCATCTTGTTTTATTTCTGTTTGTTTAAAAATATCGTTAATAGCATAAAATTTCAGCTCATCTTTGAAGCTTTTTTCTTTTCCATTTAAGCTTTCGTATTTTGAAAGTGTTTCTATACCTAATGATTCACCTTCTTTAGCTTTGTTTATTTTTAATGTTTCTGCTCCTCACATCCGTATATGGTAAGTAAAAATGTATATCTTTATTATACGCACAACTACCACAAATACCAAAAAACTTGTAATAAATAAAAAAATAGGGTTGACAAAAACCCTAAAACTGATGTAAAATATGTTTTTTTTCTTTATTCCACGATAGTGATTTCTTTTTGGAGGGTTTCCTCGAATTCTAATGATTTTTCTGCGGAAAGTTTCTCGGTGAGCTCGTAATATTCAGTTATTATTCTGAGTAAGGTGATAAATTCTGTTTTGTCGATTATGATGTTATCATGATATTTTGGTAATAATTTTTTTATATATGCGATGTATTCGGTTAGATAGGTTTCTTTCTCAAAAGAGAAAATATCTTGGTATATCTCTGAAAGTCCTAGTTCTTTAATTTCTGTCTGATAAAAAGGTACAAACATGCCTACAACAACTACGGTATTCATGTTTTTTCTGAGATAAACAAGGTCGGTTTCTTCGTTTCTGGTTTTGAAAAAAACTTGATATATTTGTTTGATAAGATGATCGTTTTTTATGTCTTTGAGTAAAAATGCCAAAAAGTTTGCAAATTTATTGTTGGTAGCTTTGTCTGCTTTGATGTCTTGACCAACTTGTTGTGCTTTTTTTTGGTCGTCTTGAACTCTTCTTACTGCCTCTTCCGTAACTTTGTTGGTATCTTCTCTTACTTCTCCTCATGATGTGAGCCCATCTAAGCCCATTCCTCCTACTTCATCTGCCATTATTTGTTTCTAATGAGTAAAATTTGCCTATTACTGCATAAAAAGGTATGTTTTTGTTCTTGAAATTCAATACTAATTCTGTATATAGTCACCACACCATTTTTTTGTTTATGGAAATTTGCTGAGGTGAGGTGGATGAGTGGTCGAAGTCAGCTCACTGCTAACGAGTCAGACGAGAAATCGTCTCGCGGGTTCGAATCCCGCCC